>CAJUPS010000003.1 GCA_910588045.1 uncultured Oscillospiraceae bacterium
TTTTTGAACAGGTTGCGGACGTGGGTTTTCGCTGTGGGCATTTTGATGTCCAGCAGGGCGCAGATTTCCTCGTTGCTCTTATCCTGGCTGATGAGGCGCAGGATCAGGGTCTCCATCTGTGTCAGGCGGGTCAGAGGGATGTCCGGGGGCCGGAGATACTGCCCGTAGTACCCGGCCTGGACAACTGTGCCGGAGAGAATCTTTTCCCAGTAGTCCGGCTTTACCGCCCTGTGGTCGAAACGCTCCAGTAGCGGCAGCAGGGCGGCCCCTTCCCGGGTGAACACCGCCACATAGCCGTATTTCCAGCCCAGTTCCAGCGCCGCCGCGAAATGCTCCCGCCAGTCGTCACCCTCCATGCGGTAGCGGCAAATGGAAATCAGGATCAGCGTTTCCAGCATATCCAGGGGGCGGGCATACCGCCGGGTGTAGTCCAGCATCCGGCCCAACAGCAACAGCGCGGCGTGATACTGCCGGTGCTTGATGCAGCAGCGGGCCTTGGTGAGATAGCGGTAACGCTCCATCCCGTAAAAGACGGCCTCGTTGGGGGCCAGCTCGGAGAACCAGACGGAGGCGAAGGTTCCGCCATCCAGCAGGCTCAGGCGGCAGCGCATGGCGTCGATGTTGGGCAGCAGCCGCGCCGCTCCCCGCTCCACCGCCTCAGCGCGGAACTGGAGCAGCAGGTCCCGGGCTTTTCCGGTGTTTCCGGCCGTCAGCAGGGTGCGTACCAGAAGGGCGGCCAGGACAAACTCCATCTCCGGCGTGCCCCTGGCCCGCAGCTCCTCCTGCAAGGCGGTGAGGGACAGGAACCGGCCCGACACGTCCTCCCCCTTTTCCAGCAGGCTCTCCGTCAGAGCGATGTCCCCCAGGCCCACGCCGTACCGTCCCAAAACCATTTCTACCGGGATACGGATGGTGTTGTAGAGGCTTTTGTCTTTGGGCACCCACTCGGAAAAATCTTTCCCGCCCCGCAAAAGGCTGGGAAGGTTGCTGGTCACGCTCATCTCCGGGAGGGCCACCGTTTTGGAGATCAGCAGCTTGGCGACAGCAGGCAGTTTTTTTGCCAGCCCCTCCGTCCCCCGGTGGGGCAGCCCAATCTCCAGATAGGACTGCAAGCCGCACACCCTGCGGTAATCGCTGTCCCCCCGGTCCATGTGCCGGATATACTCCTTCAAAACCTCGTACCACTTTTCCGACTCCTCCGGCTCAAAGGTCATGGAGCGGAGCATACTCATGGCGCAGATCATATCGGGATTCCCGCGGATCTCCTCCTCGGTGAGCCGATTGTAGTAGTCCCGCATCTCGTAGTAGGCCCCGGTACCGGGGTGAAGGCGGGCGTTCTGGGCCAAGGCGCTGATGATGTCCTCCCGGCTGTCCGCCTGCTGGTAGTGGTGCAGGGCGTTGTGGAAGTCCTGCTTGAGGGCGTACCAGCGCCCGCCGGCCAAATGGACGGAGCGGATATGCTCCTCCGGGTATCCGGTCAGGAGCTTTTGACGCAGGTAGGGGAGCAGGAACCGCTGGTCGGTGAACCGCCAGACATCCCCCTCCCGCCGGATCAGGCCGCCGGATCGTTCCAGGGATTCCAGCAGGGCGGGGACGGAGGCGTCCCCGGTGAGCATTTCCGCCAGCGTCTGGTCAAAGGACTCGAACAGGGACAGCTCGGTCAGCAGCTTTCGCGCCTTGGAGTCCAGGGGCCGCAGGGCGGTTTCGTTTATGTACGCGCCCATCTTTCTCCCCATGATGTCGATGGTTGCCTTGTGAAAGGGCTGTCCGGCGGAGAGAAGCTGAAGGAGGAGATTCACCGCCACCGGGCATCCGCCGGTCTCATCCCGGAGCCGACGGAGATCGTCGGAGGAAAAGGTGAGATCCCGGTCCTGGGCAAGCTGCGCCAGACACTCCATATCCAGCGCCAGATGGCCACAGTCCAGCTGGAGCAGCGTGCCGGTGGCCTCGTAAAGGGTGAGGTATCCCGGCAGAGGTCCCCGGGATAGCAGGACGAACCGCTGACCCCGCGGGGACTTCCGCAGAAGCTCTCGAAACTGCTGCTCCGCTTGGGGCGGCAGCTCCTGGAAGTCGTCCAGGAGGATCGCTCGCTCCTTTGAGAAGTAACTTGGGAGCGGTTTTTTCCGCAGGGAGAGGCAGACGGCGTTCTGCTTTTCCAGCAGCTTGCTTACCGCGGCGGTCTTGCCCCAGCCGGTCGGCGCGGAGAGAAACATGATCTTATAGTGGGTCAGCCCGCTTTGAAGCGCATCCCGCAGCGCATACGGAATGGCGATTGGCTGCCTGGGCATATCATCCCCCCTTTGTGAAACAAGAAACATTCCAATCCCCCATGGGGGATTGGAAACGGGGGTACCCCCGTTTCCAATGAGGCTTGGTCGCTTGAGGATCAGGCCCATTTAGATGTTGTTTCCTATTTTACCATATCGGAGGGGCGGTGTAAATCATCCCTGGGTATTAGAAAAGAAACATTTCATCTTACCGAGGTGCATCAGGAGGTCCAGCAGAAGGTTCTTCAGGAGAAAAGATTAGTTGTGGGTCCTTAAACTTAGGCCCTCCGTGAGCGATATACCATGTATAGAGAGAAGGGGAAATTTTAGCCCCAAGTACCATTGCAGTAAACAGTTCCGCAATGGCTTCTCGCTCGTTCGCCTGGGCATACATCAAAAATGCTCTCCCTACCTGCTTTCCCTCTAAAAAGACTAATTTTTTTGAAACCACAGAAACATTATTTTCGATTTTATATATGGGACTGGCCATTATATTTTTTTTCAATATTGCAGGATTTAGCAAAGCGAACTCAATAGGATGGAGAAGCGCATGAAATATGTGTCCTAATTCATGAATTGTTACACGTTTATAATATTCACTAAGCATTTCAAGCTTCGTCAAAAATTCATCTTCCTGAAGATTGACGACTATATCACTATCTTCTGAATCTGATCTGGACGAATGTGCAGGATTATATCCTGTAGCCATTTCAGAGCCTGCGTCATCGGTAACAGCATCTATATATGAAGTCAAAATATTTTTTGGTGAGAGCCTCCGAAACTGTGGCTTTAGTAAGTTCATCCCGCTTATTGAGTTGTATTCCATAGTATGATCATATTTAAGCACAAGTATTACTTGATGATTCCATGCGCGATTTGCTTTATCATATCGCTTGTTCCATACTGCTTGTTGCCGTACAGATTGAGTTTGAGGAGTAGTTGCTTCAAGTACATGGATTACAAGATTGATATTTTGCGCTTCAATTTGCGGTACATCTGTCCAATCAACATTTCTTATCACTTCCTCTATGGCCTGAATGGCAGAAGAAGAAACTATTTGGAAAAACAGATTGAAACCAGGATGTGAATCAACAGAGTTTGACCGAAACGAAAGCCAAATGCTCCATCCTGCTATAGTCCATTTCCTGGAATCGTCCATTTGTTTTGAATGGATAGAACCGCTTGCTATTCCCATGTCTATATAATGAACCATATTGCCGTATTCTTCACTCTGATCGGGTGATATTTTTTTGCGAGATAATTTTCTTTCATTTATTAAATTTTGTATCTTTATTATTCTATCTTCCACATCTTCCAGAGACACGTTTCGCCTTAACGTATGGTCAAGCATCAGCAACCCATGTACGGCATCAGCTCTCAACAGTTGACCTCTCCTATACTCCATAATAGCAATTATATACTCCTTGGGGATTTGATTTAAAATTGGTATATTTTCCTGATTAAACATCATAGATGGTCCGTGCATCTGCTGAACTATTTGCTGTCGGGGTGCTTGCCGCAATGGCACTTGTGGTGTAAGCGTTCGGTTATGTGGCGCTGGTTGATGCGGCTCTTGCCATTGCTGCCGTGCTACTCGTTGCAATGCTGCTTCTGGTGGTGGCTGTTGAAGCTGTGGAACATCCCGAGTAGTTCTTGATAATTTTTGGGAGAGGTTTTCGGTTCCGAGTTTACTCATTTTCTCACATCCAGTCTCAAGTTATTTGGCAATGATTTGTTAATCTTTTTCAACTCTATTCTCAGTGCAGAGATTATACTCATCATATTAACTTTTTCCCGATTCTTGCCCAGCGTCTCCACCACAGCCCCCCGAACCGCCGCCAGAATCCGCGCCGGGCTCAACTCCGCTTGGGCCAGCTGTGCATAGGGCAGCTCCTCCGTACACCGCTCCGGCGGCAGCGCCTGACGCCACAGCGTTTCCCGCAGCGCGGCGTCTGGCAGGCCAAACCGCACGATGTATTGGAGCCGCCGCAAAAACGCCTCATCAAAGTTGCTGAGGAGATTGGTAGATAAAACCGCGATTCCGTCATACTGCTCTATCTCCTGCAAGAGATAAGACGTGGATAGATTGGCGTATTTGTCATGCCCGGAGGACACCTGCGCCCGCTTTCCAAACAGGGAATCCGCCTCGTCAAACAGCAGGACGCAGTGATTCTCCCTTGCGCTACGGAACAGCCGCCCCAGGTGCTTTTCCGTTTCCCCCACGTACTTGTCCATGATCTGAGACAGATCCGCCCGCAGCAGCGGCATCCCCAGCCGGTGGGCGATGGCCGAGGCCGCCATGGTCTTGCCGGTGCCGGAGGGACCATGGAATACTGCGGTTACGCCCTCCCGCTGCCGGGGCAGGCCCCACGCCGCCAGCTTATCGCCGCAGAGCGCCGCCTGGCAGATCAGCTCCAGTTGCTCCCGTACATTGTCGGGCAGCACCATATCCTCCAACGCCACATCGGTCTGATACCGCACCCCAAACTCTAAGGCGCCGCCCCGCTGGAGCATGGCCTGCCGGGTGTCCTCTATGGTGACGGTCTGCCGCTCGTCAGCCGCCGTGGTCCGCAGGGCCAGCACTGCGGTTTCCAATACCGCGCCTATGGTCATGGCGCCCTTTGGCGCTGTGTCCGACCCGGTCTGGGGGACCAGCGCGGCCCACACCGTCTGCCGCTGCTCTGCCGAGAGCTGCCGGGGCAGGCGTACCACCTCTTTCGCTCCTTCCAGCGCCTGGTCCTCCTCCACCAGAGCGGCCAGCGGGATTCCATATTGCCGGCAAAGCCGCTCCAACTGCCGGAACACGCTCCGGTCAGGGTCGGGCGCGGCGCAGATGGGGGCGTCTAAAAGGGTAGCCAGCGCCGCCATTTCCCGCAGGGCGTGGTCCTGATCCAGCAGTGAAAACTGGGACAGTTCCTCCGGCTTGGCCCATACCACATGTCCGCAGGCGCGGCGTAAAAGGGTTTTCCGGCCGGACCCGGAGGGGGCGCAGAGGTACAAGGTGTTTTCCATCCCAAAAGTGCGCCAGGCTTCCACCTGCGCCAGCTCGCGCTCGTGAAGCGGCAGCCATTGGGTTCCGTCAGCCATCAAGGGGGTACAGCCGGGGATCTCCGCCATGGACAGACCGGTCAGAAAGGCCAGTACGGTGCGGCACAAGATCAGGGGCCGCTCCAGAGGGTAGGCTGTCAACTCGGCGGTGGTGAGCAGCAGTCCGCACAGCATCGTATCTCCCGCCAGCTCCGCCAGCGTCTCGCAGCTGCTGGGACAGAGGGGCGAGATTAACTGTAGACCGTACTCAATGGTGGGCAGTGCCAGGGCGTATTTCCGGCGAAAGGTATTTCTCAGCCCGCCATCCATCTCCAGAGCCAGCGCCGCCATCGCCAGCAGGAAGTCCCGCTCCCCCAGCTGGAACTGCTGACGGAGGAAGGGCGGGGCCAGCTGGACGCCATCGGAGGACTGTTCTCTCTCCAAAATCGTATGCCACATCTGAAGGCACTGTTCCGCGTCTGCTTCTTCCGCGGAGAGAGCCTGAAACAGCGCCAGATACTCTAAAACGCACTGGGAATTGCTTTCAAAGCCGCTCATTCTCCCGCTCCTCCCTCCGGTTCTTCCGCTCGAACCGCATTTTGGTACGCTTCAAAGGTCATATATTTCAAGATTACACCGCCATCAGGATTCCATGCCATTTGCTGAATGGGAATCTTCAACAATGGGGCTTCTCTCACATCAAAATCACCCGCTCTTATGCCGAACTTGTTCATTAACATAACCGGGTCATTATTCTCGCCGCACAGATTTCCCGCACCGTCTGTATACATAACATGAAACGGCGTATCATTGCCGGGGTAAATGAATAAAATCATCGCCCGGCCCAAGGCCAGAAGCGTGTCAGCATCGTTCAGATCTCGCCCCAACCTGCCAAACGCAGCAGTTTGTATTCTGAGCCTGTCCGCATCTCCCTCGGCATACCATCCAAGCCCCCTAAGTGCCGCTACAGCGCATGGGCCGTCAACCCGGGCAGGTTCGGCAATTTCTAAGTCGCCGTCGCCGCAACAGAGCTTTTCCCGGAGCCAAGCGCCAAACCCGCAGCATTGGACAACCCCCTGGCCGGCGGGCGCACTTGA
The DNA here is from genome assembly GCA_910588045.1 of uncultured Oscillospiraceae bacterium. Taxonomy (GTDB): domain Bacteria; phylum Bacillota; class Clostridia; order Oscillospirales; family Oscillospiraceae; genus Pelethomonas. Next base: position 6,392 of record CAJUPS010000003.1, read on the forward strand.
CTGATAGGGGACACGAATTTCATTGGCCGGCAAATGCTGTGGCTGGAGCTGCGCCTGCGCGGGAATATTCGTCAAGTTCGGTCCCCCGGCCGGTTTCCTTTGTGATGCCAGACCGCAATGTACCTTTTTCATGGCTTTCTCTCACCACGTCTGTATGAAAGCTGCTTTATTCCAAAATCCATTCGCCGTCCTCCGGCCCGTCCAGCTCGGCGGGCGGCGGGTCCGATATTTCAGCGCCGCCGTCTAAATAGCTGTGTCCATCCATCGCGGCCGCTTCCTCCCGCCGCACCACCGTATAGGGGACGCCCAGGGGGATAAAGTCGTCTAAAACGGATTTCAGCACCGACAGCTTTTCAGCAGGTGTTCCGGCGGGAAACAGCAGCGTCACACCGGACTGCCCTCCTCCATAGAGCCGCTTGCAGTCCTCCCGCTCCTGGGCGGAGCGTATCCCCTCCTCCCACTGGAACTGCTCCGCGATTTCGCAGGACTGCCCGGTCACCAGCCTTACCAGCAGCCGGAGGCCCTTTTTTGTGCCCCGAAGCCGGTTCAGCTCTACGGCGGCGGCCAGCATCTCCCGTTCCGGCAGGCCCAGTCCCATCCAGGAGGACGCGCCCAGCCAGCGGTGCAGCTCCGGCAGCGGATCGGGCCCCCGCGGGGACAGCCGCTCCGGAAAACGGGCCAGCTCCCGGTTTACATCCATGTAAAGGGACTGATAGATTCCCAGCAGCTTTCGCAGAGTGTCGTCCCCCTGCATCACAGCGGGAAGAGCGCTGTCAATGGAAAGGCCCGGAAAGGTCAGCTCATAGCTTACAAGCGCGTCCCCCGGCTCTACCGTAAAGCAGAGGGAAAGCCCTTTCACACCGTAGAGCAATAGATCGGACGCGGCGCGCTCCAACGCCGGTTCCATCTCATAGACGGAGCCGGGGGCCGGATCGTCCGCGGCATAGACCCGGACAAAGACCGGCCCGGACACAGCCAGGGACAGCCGCAGCCACTCCATGCCGGGCCGCAGTCCCGGATACCAGCGGGAGCGATATATGCCGTTTTCAAGCTGCCCGCACCGGGCCAGATCCCAGTCGGACCGGTAGCGGCGGATCGTCTGCTCCATCTTGTTCTATTCCTCCGTCACTTGAAACTGCTCCAGATAGGGCAGAACGTCAGCGCCCAACCTGATCCCGCCCTCCGGGGTACGGTGCCCATGACCGGATGATAACGCCCGCAGTTCCAGCGAGCGCACCGCCTTCACGCCGGGGGCGGCGCTCAGGGCGGAAAAAAGCGCCGTATAGGAAAGCTCCGCGCCAAAATCCAGCGGCCCCGTTACGCCGTCGGTGTGCGCTATGGCCACCGTTTCCAAATCCTGTGCCGATCCGCTGCATTGCACACGAACCTGTACCGCGACAGGGCAGTAGCGCGGGCCGCGCACCTCCAGCGGTGTGCCGATCATCCGAAAGGGCTCCAGCCACGCCCTAAGCCGCTCCTTCTGCCAGCGCGTCAGGGGCGGCAGGCGGTCCGATGCCCGGGGCTTTGCCAAAAGCACCACGCCCGCGTCCGGCTTTCCCAGCCTCGCGGCGGGGATCGCCTTTACCCGGTCCAGAGCCAGACCAGGCGCGCGCCGGGCCAGCGTCTCATAGTCGGAGAGGGCCGCCGCCCGAGCGGGGGATTCCAGCTCCTTTGCCGCGCGGAAAAAGGCGGTCTCGGCGTCCTGTCCGCCCCACGCGGGGCGCAGGGGCCGCAGCGAGATATTCCCCCGTTCCATCTCGCCGCACGCGCCGTTGGCTTTTGCGCCCAGCGTGCAGGCGCATCCGGTCACAAGGCCCCGCCCGGCAGCAGGGACGCGGAAGTCCCTCCCGTCCCCGAACCGGAGGACTTTGCGCGAGGCGTCCCACCGGCAGCCCAAAGGCAATGTCTGGCCCTCCTCGGGCAGGCATACCGGGCAGTCGTGCCAGATACCGTTTTCTTCAATCATCAGGCGCAGGGAATCGAGAAGTATTCCGTCCTCCTCCAGAGAGATCTCCTCTCCGGGCAGCTCCCGCAGCGTGTGAAGGGCGGAGAAGTCCGGCTCCGCCGCCACCACCCGGATGATCTGCGCTTCCTCGCTCCGCGCCCCGCATACCTGGCCGTCTTTCACAAAGAGGGTTGAATCCTCCCGCCAGCCGTCCTCCTCAGCAGAGAAAAGCCGTAATGTCCAATTCCCCGCCCAATCCGGGGGCAGGCGGTAGGGGGGCGTCAGGTCAACGGACTGGCTCCTGGTATGGCGCTGTTCCAGCGTCACTGGACACAGCGCCGCGGCGGAGATCCGCGGTTCGCCCTCCACCTCGCCCTCAATCAGCAGGCGCAGCGTGTCGGAGGCCGCTGGAGGGGTAATCGTCACAGTCCCGCTTTGCAGCAGGCCGCAAGTGCCGTCCGCGCAGGGGCTCTCCATCCACGCGCCGTCCGCCCATATCCGCGCCATCAGATGAACGGGGGGCGGCGTATGCTTGTCCGGCAAAACCCGTCCTGGTTCCGGTTGTAACTCCAGCCAGAGGGGAGCGGGCTTATGGGCGGCCAGGGGCGCGGTAAACGTCATTTCCAATTCGGCGGGCGCGTCATGGGCCACGATCAGGGGCGCATCCTCCCGCAGCATACTCCGGCGAGGCCCTTGAAATAGCAAAACTTCCCGCACACGCCGCCCGCCGTTCTCCGGGGCTTCCTCCACCTCGAAGGGAACGCCGTCCATGTAAAAACGCATTCCGGGCCATATCGCGCCGTCCCCCTCCAAAGCCGCCATCAGGCGGGCCGGGAGCAGTGTTCGGGGTTCTTTTCCCAGCAGCTTCAGGTAAGCGGTATAGTATTCCTCCCGCATACGGTCGATCTCACGATTCTGCACGGTCGCGAGGTAGGACGTCAGTTCCAGCAGCGCCACCGCCGGATCGCTGGGAATCGCGTCACTCCAGCCGGGGACCAGCTGGGCCATGCGAGCGCAGGCGCGCTGATACAACTCCTGCCAGCTGGCGCCATCCAGATTCAGCGAGTACACAGCGATTCCTCCTCCTTTTTCATCAGGTGAACGGTGTAAGCGCCTGGCAGCGGCAGGGCGAAGGGGTCTTCCACATGGGAACAGTCCAGCTCTCGGCCGTCCGGCGCGGCGGCGGTCAGCAGCAGCTTACCAATCGAGAGATCCGGCAGGCGGGCTTGCAGGTAGTTCCGGGCCTCCATTTCACTCGGCAGACTTCCGATCCGCCAGCCCTGGCCCTGAAAATGCCCGGCGGCGGGATGTAAAAACCGGTCCAGCGCATCGCATACCCGATGCCGGACAGTCTCCACAGGAACGCCCTCCGCCGGACGCAGCCAGACCATGGCGCTCACCGGGTAGAATACCGGCTCCCGCACTGTGATGGAAAGGCCCAGGGCAGGCAGGACACTGGTATCCTCCAGCAGGCGGCGGATCTGGTCCTTCCGCAAAGCGAAGGCCGCCGCATGGCAAAATACGTCCCGCATGAGCGCGGCGACGCAGAGGGTATCGTCCTCCCGGACACAGCGGGTACGCAGTACGTCCCGCAGCTGGGTGCAGATCAGTTCCTCCACATCTGCGGCGGATACGCACCGGCCCCAGTGGTGCTGGTGCGCCCTGGCGCGGCGCAGCAGGGCCGTCTGGTCCTCTACAGCCGACCCGCCAAAGCCCTTCGTCAGCGTGACGGCGCGGAGCGTCCCGCCCCGCAGCGGGGAAAGCGCTTCGTCCTTTTGGCACCGCTCCCCGCTGTCCGTCTGAAGTCGGGCGACGCCGCAGGCCATCCCTGCAAGGCGCGGGAATTGCCGCCCCTGGGACAGCCGTTCGGCATCGTCCCGCAGGCACAGCCACCAGCGGCGCAATCCGAAGCGGACGCTCCATTGGCCCCGTATGTCGTTTATGGTCATCACGCCGCTGTGGGAGAGGCCCTCGGTCCCGTCCTCCAACGTGAGGGGGCGCTCCCGCCCATCCGACCCGATCTCCCACGCGGAGAGCTGACCGCCGGGAACACGATTTAGAAGAGTGAGATACAACCGCATCAGCGGCCCGGAGGGCGGGCGGTCAAAGCTCAGCCACCAGCAGCTCCCCTCCGGCGTAACGCTCTGAAACAGCGGCAGGCGGAGATTTTCCAAAGGGTGAAAGGACTTCTCGGTCTGGCCGCGGACAGATACGGACACAGGCGCGTTTTCCAGCAGCGCAGAGAATTGAAGCCCGGCGATCTCCGGCGCATGACAGCGCCGGGGCAGCCAGCCGCTGTTTTCCGCCCGTCCGATCCGCCAGCGCAGCCACAGGCTGCTTTGCCCCCCCTCCTCGCAAGGGGCGGCATCCTCCGGCCAGCGGAACTGGACCTCCACCAGCGCCGCGCCATGCTCCCCGGCGGCAAAACTGCCGGTATTGCTTTCTGTGCCGGGTATCATTATCCAGACGCGGCCGTTCCAATACTCCCAAAGTACCTGGTCCGCCCATACGTCCCGGACAGGCGGAGGGGGCGGGGGCAGGCGGCGCATCACAGGCCGGTACTCCGGCTGTTGCTCCATGCCGGGCAGCAGATCCTCCCGCTCCCGTATGGAAAGGGCAAAGCGGACGGTGATCTGCGCGCCCCGCAGAGTGAGCGCGTCCGGACATGACAAGCAGCAGGTGCGCCAGGTTTCCGGCGCCTCCCCAAAGGGGAGCCACCGCGCCCCAGTGCAGGGGCCGTCCCCGTCCCATGCCAAATCCAGGGGAATCTCCCGCCGCTGGGTGCGGATAAAAACAGGCCCAATAGCCTCCGCCGGCAGGCTGGCGGACGGCACAGCTGCATGAAGGGCCAGTCCACCTGACGCGGCGGGGAGGGAGAAACGCAGATTTTCCCCGTCCCGTTCCGGGGCGGAGAGGGAGAGCATATCCCCGCAGGCGCATACCAGCGACCAGGAAACCGAATCGCCGCACAAGAGCGCCAGCAGCCGGGGCGACGCCTGGGGCAGCGTCAACTCCACCTGACAGCCATGCTGGGATGAGAGGGCGTCCGGATGGGAAAAGCGCACCTCCGGGCCGGGCAGACCCTCCAGCTGAAGGTCGAAAAGGCGGGTGGGCTGCTCCAAGGTGGGGACACAGAGTGGAATCACTTTCCCGCCGCCGGTTAAAAACTGATCGGTCAGCCGGGCGGGTTCCGCCTGGGTGTCCTCCGCCGTATGCCAGAGCCTTGCGCCGTCGCCGGACATATAAAGCTCTTTTCCCGCGCCAACAAAACCGCCCTCCGGGGAAGTCAGGGAGGCATAGGCGTGCATGGGATCGGCGGGAAGCGGCGTCAGCTCCCAGCCCCGCAGGAACGCCAGCTCATGCTTTTGGGGCAGGCGGGCAAGGCGCGTCCTGGATTCCTCGATCATCTCTGCGGCGGCGAGTAAAACCGCAGATTCCACCTCTCCGCTCTCCGGGTCATACCGCCACTGGGGCAGATAGGAGCGGATATATTCCTGATACGCACTCCAAAACGAATCCAAAGCCCGTCACCCCCTCTCATTTTTTAACATACTGCTCAGGCCGCCTGGAGGACGACCGGCTGACTGACGGCGATGCCGCTGCGCCGCACCTCATAAAAGACATTGACGATCAGCTGTCCATTCTCCGGTTGGCGGTCAAACTCCGCCCGGATGTTCCAGATCCGCGGCTCCCACATCTGGAGCGCGGCAATTACCTCCTGGCGAATCAGGTTGCAGGTCGTGGTGTCCATCAGCTCAAAGGCATACTGATCCAAATTGACGCCAAACTTGGGACGAAAAGGGCGCTCCCCTCGCCGGGTGGTCAAAATGAGGTGGACAGACTGCTTGATCTCCTCCAGCTCGCTCAAAAGCCGGAACCGGCCCAGGCCGGATTCCAACCGGCAGGGAAAAGCCATTGCCGCCATAAAAACGTCCTCCGCTCCTCTTATCAGTTGAGTTTAATCATGCTGCCCTTCACCTGGGTCACGCCGCTGGAGGTCAGATCCAGCTTGCCCTTGCCCTCCACCTTTGCGCTCTGGGCGGCGGACACCTCTATGCTCTGTCCCTTGACCGCTGCTTTCTGCGTCGCGCTTGCCTTGATCTCTTTCCCGCTCATATCCAGCGTTCCCTTGGCCTTGACGGTAATATTTCCCTCGCTGTCAAAGGTGATGGAGGCCCCGCCGCAGGAGAGGGTCAGCTCCTTTCCGGCGGACAGCTTGATCGTATCGTTTTTTACGTCCAGCTGAAAAACAGGCGTCTCCTTTTCCACCGCGCAAAGGGTGACAGTCTGCGTCTCATCCTCCAGCTTCAGCTCCAGCCCGCCGGACGTATGGATGGTGATGGCGGTGCGGTCCTTGGTATCGTCCAGGGTGACGCGGTGGCCGGAGCGGGTCAGAAACTGCTTGATGTCATTTTTCTCCGTCCAACAGGCGGCGGTCTGCTCATCCCCGCCGGGACGGTGGATATGGATGATCCTCGCCTCCCCGCCAGGGTGGGCGGGAAGCTCCACCTCAACCACGTCTCCGATCTCCGGCAGCCAGTAGACCCCGGACATTCCCTGTTCCACCCGCGCATAAACGGTATCGCCGTTTTTGTCATAAGCGCCGATGGACACCTCCACCAGCCCCTTATTCTCTTCCGCAGGATAGGAGAGGACCTTGCCCCGCAGGATTTCGCGCTCCGCCATCTGTCACTCCTCCGCCTCAAACCAGGTCTCAAAGCCCGTTTCATCCAAAATGTGCCGGACGGTATGAATATAGTAGGTCCCATTGACCGGTTTACTCAAACCCTCCGCCTTTATAAACCGCCCGGGCCGCAGTTCAGGCAGACCCACCCCATGCCCGGTCAGACCGCCGGATTGACGCTGCCGCCAATCCATTCTGGCCTTGGAGAGATACTGGGCCTGGGCCATGGTCCGTACAAACGGCTCCGGCTGATAGAAGTCGCCGGAAAGGACGCCGCTCATTTTATCCGTTCCAAAACCGCTGTCTTTTTTCCGCGCCTGCCGGGAGTACAGCCGTTCGCCGTTATCGTCCGTTCCGCCCACCGCGATGGCCGCACATTGTCCTGCCAGCGTCCGGCGGCGTTTCAGGCTTACCAGTCCGTTGGGACCGTCAAAGGTCAGTACAGCGCCGCTTTCTGGCCGGGGCTTTCCAAAGTACAGCTCATCCGCGAAGGCGTAAAACTCATAGCACAGAAAATCCGCCGCCGCGCACACAACAGCGTAATCGGAGGGACCGGGACGCAGAGCGGGCAGATCCCAATCTTTCGGCGCCGGGTCTATGGTCCGCTTCTTTGCCAGCTCGCTATAACAGCTCTGGCCGAGAATGTCCTGGATCATCTGCGACATTGCCCTTTGCGCTCCCGCGTCAGCGCAGGAAGTCAGCATCAGCCGTCCCCGCACATCCAGACACACCGCTTCCAGCAGCATGAGCGTCCCGTTCAACGGATCGCTCCAAAGCACGTCGTAGAGGAAGCCGCAGAACACCTCCGTCAGGCTCTTTCCGTATCCGATGGAAAACGAACACACCGCGCCGGGCTGGAACGCGTCCAGCCACGCCGCGCCATGCTCCTGTTCCGGGTCCAGCACCGCTTCCAGCGCCAGCACACCCGCCTGCCGGGTACAGGTCAGCTCGCACTCCACCCGGGTCAGGCGCGCGTCATCGCCGACGTCCAGCGATTTGCCGCCTACCTTCAGCGCATAATTGGGTTCGCGCATGGCGTCATAGGTTTGGTACAGGGCGGAAAACTTCATTGTCAGAGTCCCCCTTTATTGGAACAGCCAGGAGAGACTGGACAGGTAGAGCGCATCATCCTGCTGTAAAAAATCTGTGCCTGAAATGTCGCCCAACGCCTGATTATTGATGGAGGCGCTGACGTCGGGATCTTCCCCCCGGATGGTGATGGAGACCTCCGCCTGGACCGGCGTACCGTCAAAAGCGAACATCTGATAGGTCGCCTGGAAGGATTCCAGCGTGCCGGTGTGGGTCATGGTGCCCCATGCGAAAGATATTTTGGGCTTGCTGCTCTTCGGCGCAGTATTGCCAGTGGCCGCGCTTTCTGCCGCTGCGGGCAGGAATGCCCGAATGCGGTTGATCGTGGGCCGGACATCGCTATAGGTAAGCTCATTGATGTAAGAGTGGAAAAAGAGCCTGACGGACAACCGCGCGCTCTGCTTCTTTCCCAGAGGAGACGACTGGAACTCGGATACCTGCATCTGGCCATCGCCGCCCTGTTCGGAAACGCCTTTCTGGGATCTAAAATCTATGCCGGCGGAGTATTCCAGCGTATTGGGATTGAACTGTACGGAAAAGCCATTTTTAGGTGAGTCCGGGTCAAAGATCCGAGCTTTCTGATAGGCGATCATCGGTCACATTCCTCCCCGGCGCAGAGAATCCAGCCGGCTTTGACGGCTCAGGGCGTCGGCCACGCCGCGCACCAAAATCTGAAAATCACCGCTGCTCAGCCGGAAACTGCTCTCCGGCGGCGGCGCTGGCCTCTGCGCCTCGGCCTGCTGTTCCCGATCAAGCTCTTGCTCCGGTGGGGGCTGTGGAGGAGAGGCAAGGCGCTTTGCCGCTGGCAGATACCGCAGATCCTCCGGCACAGGCGTTTCCCTCCTGGCATACCGGTGAAGGAAGCCGCCGTTTTCCTCCTGCCGGATATGGCGGACATACTGCCGGCGGATCAGGCTGTGGAAAATGGCGCCGTCCAGCTTTTCCACCGTCTGCTGGTAAAACCGGCGCAGCGTGGTCAGCGTCTGGTGGCGGCCCAATACGCTCTGCACCAGCAGCAGGGACTGTGCCGGTTTCCCGCGATGCTCCTCCCGCTGCCGTTCCCAAAAGCCCTGGAACATCTGCTGATAAAAGGGGCGCATGGTCTGGCGGGCGCTCTCCATAGACAAAATGCGGAGCAGCCTGCGGGCGGTCCACGCGGGGCGGGAGGGGTCCATGACGTTTTCCTCCGCTGGGTGGGCTGCGCTCTGGCGCACCAGCAGCGTGGTATGGCCCTGTCCGCCCGCTCTGGCGGTGATCTGGCTGCGGAGGTGCTGATGGGTGGTCTGGTGGAGATGCACCACCGTCTGATGGACGGTGTTCTGGATGATCTTTGTCGCCGGCGGCTGGACGGTCTGCACGATTGGGCGTGTGCTGCGGTACACCAGCTCCGGAGACCGGGCGCTGCGGCTGTGCGGGCCGGCGCGGGACAGCCCCACGCCGGCGGACAGCCGGGCCATACTACAATGGCGAGACAAGCAGGTGCTCATAATTGAGCTCAAACCGGTCGATAAGGATTGTATTTTGCAGCGCATCCAGCTCACCAGCCTCCCATTTCTTTACCACCAGCCCCGTTACGGTATAGAACTTTCCAAACAGTTGCAGCCCTTCGGGAGAGCGTACCTCAATCCGCATGGGAAGGAACAGTCGTTCTCCCGCCAGATAAAAGGGGAAAAACTCTCCAGCATAGGCGCCGCGCTCCATCCGCAGGGTACCGGGCGTCTTGGCGGGGGCGCGCAGCACATGCACGCGGTCATTGATCCCGCCCTCCTGATAGACGGTCGTCTCAGCCTCCCGGCCCAGGCCGGATACCTTGGAAAAGCCAAACTCCATCACGCCCAGAAAGACGCGGAAGGTATAGGCGGCTAAGGGGTCCATATGGCATATTCCTCCTTACGGCTCAGGCGTCAAACACATTCTTTTCCTGGCTGTTGGCTTCCCGGTTGATCCGGCTGATCTCGCGGCAGAAGCGTTCCCGCTCCAGATGCGGCAGCTCCAGCACGTCCTCCAGGCCCCAGTGGAAGTAATACGAGATGAACGAGAGCTGACGGTACAGCTCCCTGGGCGGCTGAAGGTTCATCCCGCTCCCTGAAAATTTATCGTATCGACAAACTGCTTTCCGCAGTGTGGACACGTCACCTGGATTTGGGGCTTATCCGCCTTGTTGATGGTGTCGTACATATCCTGCAAAAACTCCATATCGGCGATGAACAGTCCCTCGATCACCTCCGGCGTCACCTCCGGCAAAGTGCCCAGCATAGTAATCACCTTACTGAGGATCAGCGGATTCATATAGCTTTCATCCGCCTTCACCCTGGGGTCCCGCAGGGCGCTCAGCTCATCGCCGGCGGTGGCCAGCCGCATCTGGCCCTCCCGGTGGAGCGTCCCCTCCACGTCAACGTAACCTCGTGGCAGGCGGAACGGGTACATGGTCTGAAGCTCCATTTAACTTTCCCCCTTTACTTCGTCCGCGTGATCCCCTCTGTCACCAGCTCCAGGCTTTCAATGGCAATCTCGTTGCTGGTGGCGTTGAAGTCGGGAGCGGTATACTTGGTGGGCCACGCCTTCTCCAGCTGCCAGGAGGCGACCTCGTTCATCTCATCGTCCATGAGGGTGATGACGACGGTTTTCCTGGTGGCCTTGCCGGACTGAATCTCCTTGATCCACTCCCAGAACACCTGGGAGTCGGTGGTGCCGCGCTTGAGGGTCACATTGGAGTATTTCAGGATGCCCGGCTGCTTACCGGGGGTCTTGCCCGCCATGTTGCCCTCCCGGTACTCAATCGGGTCCGCGGTGATGTCCGGGGAGGACACCTCGGAAAATCCGGCCTCCTCGGATTGGTCGATCAGCACTTTGTAATTGTACTTTTTGAACGGATAAATAATCTCTGCCATAATGTGTTTCCCTCCTTACCGGTTAAGATGCGGACTGAGTGATTTGAGTAATGCGGAAGATGACAAACTCCGCCGGACGCACAGGGGCCACGCCGATCTCGCAGATCAGACGCCCGTTGAGGATGTCGTCCTGGGTCATGGTGTTGTGCCCCACCTCCACATAGTACGCCTGCTCCGGCGTGGAGCCGGCCAGGGCGCCGATGCGCCGCTGGGTCTCCAGGAACAGGGAGATGGTGCCCCGGACCCGGGACCACAGCCCCTCGTCATTGGGTTCAAAGACCACCCAGCCGGTATTGGCGCGGATGGATTCCTCCAGGAAGATAAACAGGCGGCGGACATTGACATATTTCCAATTCCCGTCGCTGGAGCAGGTGCGGGCGCCCCATGCCCGGATGCCCTGGCCGGGAATGGCCCGGATCAGGTTGACGCCGTTGGGGTTGAGCTTGCCCTGCTCGGCGGCGTTATAGCTCACCGACAGCCCGGTGCAGCCCTGGACGATCTCATTGGCCGGGGCCTTGAACACGCCTCGCTGGATGTCGGTGCGGGCATAGATGCCGCACATGGAGCCGGAGGGCGGCAGGAAGGTGGGGCGCTTCAACAGCGGATCGTACACCTGGACCCAGGGGGCGTAGAGGGCGGCGTAGGAGGTGTCGTAGGCGCTGCGGTGGCGGTTCAGCTCATCCACCGCGGTGCAGTCCAGCGGCGCATCCAGCACAGCGAAGCGGCTGGTAAGGCCCTCGCAGTGGGCGATCAGCTTGGCCTGCACGTTGGCGTCGGTGACGCCGGGGACCGCCATGATGGATACATCGGTGATCTCCTGGAATGCCTCGATGCCGGAGCGTTTGCCGGGACCCAGATCAACACCGTTGAAGGTGCCGGCATTCACACTGTCCATGGTGCCGTTCAGTCCGCCGCTGAGTTCGATACGCAGGCTTTCCGCTCCGTCCTCCGCCCCCAGCAGGGACAGCAGATCCCCGGCGTCCTCCGGCAGATGCAGCGACATGGCGGCCATGTTGGACTTTTCCAGTGCCGCAATGAGATAATCGGGCGCGGCCGGGTTCAGGGAGCAGCCGGGATAGCTCTCCTCCTGCCCGCCGCAGCGGATGGACATATCCACGCCGCAGGCTTCCAGCGTGCGTGTGGGGACAAGGGCCGTATCCACCGCATCCTCCGGCAGCTCGGTCTGGAAGGATACCAGCATCCCGTTCAGGGCTGTGACCTTATAGTAAGATACGGCGCCCTCCGCGCGATAGGCGGCCAGATCGCCCACCCGGAAACCGGCGGCGTTTTTCAGGCGGTACTGCTTTCCGCCCACGCCGTCCTGCGCCTCCAAAATCTGTGTTCTGGCCCTGGTGCTTCTGGAGAAAAACACCTGCATGGTGTTCGCCCATGCGCCGGGATTTTTCGCCTGGACCACGACAGGACCCTCCGCGCTTTTGGCGCAGGCGGCGTCCTCCGGGGCCGCGCGCATGACATAACAGGTGCTGCCCCCGTTGGTGAAAAACTGCTCTACCGCATTGGGCAAATAGCGGTACTTCCCATACTCCAGCTCCGAGAGATACCCGCCGAACCGCCGCTGGTACTCGGCGAAGCTGGTCAGCAGGACAGGCCGCCCCGTAACCGGTCCCTTTTCCGCCAGACCGACAAAGCCGGCTGTGCTGGTGCCAACGCCCTCCATGGCCTTGACGCCGGAATCAAATTCCTCCACATAAACGCCAGGAGACAAATACTCTGCCATTTGAAATACCTTCCTTCCTTTTTATAGCTGTACGCTGGTCTGTCCGGCAAACTGCACGGCAATCTGGCCGCCCCACGCGCACATCAATTTACTGTCGTTGGAGATTGCGGACTGTCCGCCGATGGATACCTTGGGAACAGGATTCAGCCATGGCCCGGCAGGGACCGGAACGCAGGGCATGGGCGTCAGCACGCCCAGAGCCGCCGCAGTAGCGGAGGCGACTGTTGGATTGCTGAGACTGCTGCACATCCCAAAGGGCGGGATGTTGACAGCGGGGGCCATATCGGTCATGACGCCGGCGGGCCGCCCGTTGATCACAACTCTTGGTATGGGCAGGGCGCTGAATGATGCCGGTACGGAGCCGAAGGGACACTGAAGCACAGCGCCGGTACAGAGGCAAAAACTCATTTCCCATCAGCCCCTTTCCGCTTTGTAGTGAGCTGGAACTCCCGGACCGGCGGCGTGCGGCGAATGCGCGTACTGGGAATCCGCACCGGCTCCAGCGTCAGATAGGCGGCAGGCTGAAGGGGGCTGCTCAGACTCTGCCACAGAGCGGTCTTTTCGTTTCGGGCCAACTCGTGAAAGGTGACTTTCACCTCCTGGCCGTCCACCTCCAGCGGCTCCATGCTGTGTACCGCCCGCATCGCCGATTCCAGCAGCACCATCTCATCCAGCGCGGTCATGCTGTCAAAGGGCACCTTCCGGTTGGCATACATCAGGAAGTGAAGCGCCAGCAGGCGGTCCGGGCGCCGGCGCGTATCCTCGCTCAGCCGGACGGAGGATGGCGGGCCGTAGGGCCGCACCTCCTCAATATCATGGAGGAATACGCCGAAGCGGTAGTCCGTCTCCGCGCCTGGATGGGTCAGCTTAATATCATCCCCCTGATTCAGCACCGCGGGCACCATCTCCTCCCGCAGTCGCTCCAGCAGCAGATTGCCGATCCGCTCAAAAACAGGTTCCTCGCTCATGGTCCCTCCCTCCATTTCGCGGCCTGATACCACAGCGACATATCCTTATCCTCCTTTCCCACTGTCATGGTCTCCACCCCGGCATATTCGGCCAGGAGTTCGTCAACATATTCCTCCGCCTGGGCCAGAGGCCATGGGGTAAAGCGCCAGATAAACTGTCCCGACTGACGGACGGAGACGTCCCAAACCGCTTCCCCGGCCGCAAAATCGCTGAACCACTCCCGCCAGCCGATGAGGTGCCGTCCGGATATAAAGCCGCTCTCCGGCTGGGCGGCGCAGGGGAGGGGCTGCCCATAGGACAGGACCTGTGTGATGATGATTTCCCGCTTGTCCGCATCCGGTGAAAGCGTCTCATCCTCATAAAGTTTCGGCGGCGGCTCCATACTGGCTGCCGAGGCGTAGGTGACAGCCATTTTTGCGGTGATCTCTTCCGCGCCGTCTTTTTCACTCCCGCCCCCATCCATCCCGGACTCATCCTCTGTGGGCGTGTCCGAGATCTCGCCCGATTCCTCCGCATCCTCCGGCACGTCATTTTCCGTTTCGGCAGCCTCCGGAGTGGGCTGTTCCAGCGCGTCCAGCAGCTCCTGCCGTTCCCGTTGGGCTTCCTCCTCCATCTGTGCCGGTGATACGAGAGGAACCGGGCTTTCTGTTATGAACATGAGGTTAAAGTAGGGGTAAACAAAAGCTGTGATCCCTTCGCAGGAATAGAGCAGCCAATGGGCGGTAAACGCCGCCTCTACCTCCTCCAGGGACAAGCCGAGAAAGGCGTCGGCCCTGGGTCGTTCGCCGCAGACCTGCCCGGTATAGAGCAGCTGTCCGCTGGGGTGGTAGATCGTGCCTTGCCCGGTCAGCCGGCCATAGACGAATGTGCCCTCCGCGCTGCGGACGCCCAGCAGCGTATTGTAAAGCTCGCCATGCCCATGGTAGATGCCCCGCCAGAACTGGCCCTCATACCGTAATTTTCCACTGGCGGTATATTCACGACCTTCTCCATGGAGCAGCCCCGCGGAAAAGGTCCCCTCCCGGAGGAGGGTCTGATCCTCGCCGTATTCGGCCCCCTCGCCATCTAAAAGGTCCCTTGAAAAAGAACCCTCCCGCAGCAGAGCGCCGCTGGGGTAGAACTCCTGGCCCTCTCCTTCCAAAAATCCCTTGGAGAACTGGCCCTCGCTGACAATTCCGGTGTCCGGAGCAAGCCTGCGGCCCTGGCCCTCATAGAGGTTTCCAGCCATCTCGCCGGTATAGACCAATATGCCGCTTTGATATACCTTCGCGTCCGCGCCCTCATAGACGCCCTCTACAAGGGGGCCGTCGTAGAGCAGCTCTCCGGCAGTGTCGAATACCTTTCCCCGACCCGTATAGGCGCCCGCGGCCACCTCGCCCACATAGCGCACCTGACCGTCGGCGTCCAGCACCTGGACAGTATCGGAGATTCCGGCAAGTTCCGGGTCGTTGTAGCGGTAGGCTGGAATGTCCCGATCCGCATGGTTCGATGCGCGGAATGGAAGTCCGAATACCAGAAGGACTACAATAGAGCAGACTATTATCAGCAGCAGCGCCAGCCGCTTTCGCACAAAGATCGGGCCGACACGCCAGTAATCCTCCGGTCCCCACTGCCTTCGCGATGCCTTGTGGTCACTCATGGCCACCCTTCCCCCCAGTCAAATAAGAGTCCGGTGTCCCCGTCCTGGGCGGCGCTATCGCGGAGCGTGTCACACCGGAACAGATACCAGCGGGCGGCCTTATCCTCCGGCATCCGGCGCAGCACCTTGGCAAATAGCCGCATGGCGGCGGGGAAATCCCTTTCCCGGAATAGGCGCAGCGCTTTTTCCCATGTACCGGCGGTTTCCCGCCAGCGGCTTTGCCAATCGGACGGGCGGCAGGCGGGATCTTCGTAAAGCTCCATACCGTTATCCCAGCCCAGCAGCCGCAGGCCCGTTCGCCCGGCGCGGGTATTTTCCACCACCAAAGCGTCAAAGTCCAGCGCCCGCTCCAGCGCCGCCTGTTTCCGGCGCATATCCTTTGACACCGCCAGAGAATAGAGGAGGCTGTCCCCGCCAAACACGCCCAGATCTACGGTTTCGCTCAAAACGGCGGCCATGACCGGCATCCGGTTTTGTTCCAGCTGTTCCAGGCAGTCCCGGGCGCAGGAGCGCGCGCGCTTCGCATCGGGAAGCAGCGCCGTCAGCGCGTACAGCCCCTCGTCGTAATCCACCAGCATACCGCCCGACTGCGCGATCCGCTCCGCCGCCAGCCCGGTCATACGGTCCAAGCTTGTCCGGTCTGGGGAAAAGCCTCTGGGAATGAGGATCAAAAGGGCGCCATTCACCGGGGCATGATCCCCGGCGCTCAGTTCCGTCACACTGTCTTTGTGCAGCATACGCAGCAGGCAGTCCGGCACGAGCCGGGCATAGGCGCCGTTGATGCTTTTCAGCTCGTTAAACTGCACCCTTGTCTGGATGGAAAGCTGGTTAAAAACCCGGCCCACCTCGTAAAGCTCCGTATGGGGCATCCCGCATAGCTGCATCTGTCCGCCGCTGCCGCGGGTATAAAACTCCTCCAGCGCCCTCTGGATCTCATCCAGGGGACGGAGCAGCCGCCGGGTGATCCACGCCAGGGCCAGAAACAGCAGCGGACAGACGGCCAGGAGGGGGAGCAGGCGCTGTAAAAACTTTGCCTGTCCCGCCAGCAGGACCTCCTCATTTTGGGAGATGGCGATGCAGCCAGCGCGGCCCCCCTGAGAGAAGGGCTGGGCATACAGATAGTCGCAGCTGGTATCGGTCTGGATGCGCTCCAGCAACCCTTTCCCCTGACGCAGCGCATGGGAGACAGCGGATACATAGTCTCTGGATTTTACATCCTCCAGCAGGTACCCAGCTGGGCTTGCGCTGTCGGAGGCGATAACCGGTCCGAGATCGGTGTCCCAAACCACGCAGATGGCATACTCCCGGTCCTGCCCGTCCATTGCCATGCTGACCTGACGCTCCAGCCGATGGACGGCCAATTCCACCGATGCGCTGTCGCCAGGTTCTTCACTGGAGGAAAGAACGGTAGCCAGACTTCCGCCGATCAGGCGAAGCTTTTGGTAGGCTTCCTCCCGAACGGTCTCCTGAAAGGAATGGTACTGTATGGCGGTGACGCCGCTCAGAAGGACGGCGGCTGCCAGCACCTGGCACAAAAGGAGACGGACAGACAGACGGGGAGAATGTAAAATAGAAAAGACGCTTTCCACAAGGGCGGCGAGAACGGCCCAGAACACGAGTACGGCCAGCCACCCATGCTGCCAGAGCATCCGCAGGCGCAAAGCGCCGGTGTGAAGCTCCCGGACACTGTAATCCTCTCCGGCAATCACGCCGCCGTCCTCAGCGGCGCACAGCCCCACGAGCCTGACATTACCGCTTTGACTTTGGTAGGTGGTGTAGACTTCAAGCTGCCGGTACTGGAACCCGGAGCCGCCGATAAAATCTTCTCCCTGCCGGAACCGGGCGGGGGCGCCCTCCGGGAAAATCTCGAAAACATCTCCGCTGATGCTGTCGGAAATAAAACAGCGTGTACCGCAGGTGGAGATATGCAGCGGCGTATCGGACAGCCCCGCCAGGATGTCCCTCTGCCAGGCGCCGTTTTGGTACTGTCCGGCCTCTTTGTCCTGGTTGATCCAAACATAATGGCCGTCCGCGATATATTTGAGAAACAGGACGCTCTCCTCTGGCAGTACCGTTTCAAATCCCACCCGGCCGGTTTCCAGATCCACATGGGCCAAAAAGCTCTGCCCCTGTCCGTCCAGACCGCTCAGTGTCAGAGCGCGGATCTCCGTTTCCGCTCCACCTTCTTCCGGTTCCCCGGTTCCCTCGCTTTCTGCGGGAAGATAGATCTCTTCCCATATGACTCCCGCCGGCGCGCCGCGCAGCGTTGTCAGCTCGGTGAGAGAACGCGCCCGCATAGCGGTATTGTCCAGGGAGAGGGCGACCAGCCGCTGCAAGGTTTCGCCGCCCTTTTCGTAGGAAAGAATCGCGTAGACGGTTTCGCCGTCCGATTCCAGATATTGAAACGCCTGTCCGTCCGCGGTGTCCATGTAGTTCAGCAGCGTTCCAGCGTGGTCGATCCGCACCAGGCTGTTGCGGTTCCCGCTGGAGAGCACCATAAGCAGGGAGTCCTCCAAGGCCAGCATAGAGTAAACATTTCCGTCAAGGCTGGGAAGGTAAGAATCCGCATTCCAGCGGCTGTATCCAAGCCCCAGCGCCAGGGCGCAGGCCAGGACGATTAGCTCCCGGAGCAGCAGGCGGCGGCGTTGACGCAGCCGCGCGAAAATCGACTGTATCATTCGCCATCCTCCTCATTCCGCAAATCCTGATCCCCCACCTGGGGCATACCCTGCCAGACGATCTCATTTTTCTCCCGCGCATAACGGCGGTACGCGGAAATCAGGGACAAAAGAGCCGCCGTCAGCAGCAGCGCCGCAAGAACGCGCAGAAGGTATTTCCCGTAGCGGCACAGCCAGCCGCGGACGCGCCGGATATAAGGGCGCAAAACGGAGCTTCTGCCGGGCAGCGTATCTGGAACCGCGGCTACATCCCGCTGAAGCTGGCTCCAGCTGGTATAATCCTGCTCCTGCCGGCGGAGATTTAGCAGCGAAAGCTCCTCTGGAATCCGTTTGCTTTGCCATGGCGCCGCCTTTTCGGACAGTACCTCGCAGATGACCGCAGCTACGGCGCGGACAGCCTGGGCCTCATCTATCCCCGGCTCCCATTGCCGAAGTTCCGGCAGATACTGAAGGAACATGGACCGGCCCGTAAGCGTGAGATTTTCGGTATTGGCTGAGAGCGCAATCAGGCAGGGCGGCACGTTCCCCTCTACCAGCTGCTCCAGCAGGGACAAACAGGCGTCCCGCCTCCGGCTCAGGTCCGGCTTTTGCTCATAGCGCCATTGCCGCAGGGAGATTCCCTCATGACAGGGCAGCAGCACCTCCAATACGCCACTCTCCAAGCGGACGGGGACCGATTCGTCCAGTCCGCTTAGAAGTTCCCGCTGGCAGGCGTCGGAACGAATGCAAAGCCTGATCCACCGCGTACCGTCCGGCTCCCGGCAGATTTCCGTATACCCGGCGCGGCTCTCGTAGGTCAGACATACCGTATGCAGCCGGTCAAAGGGAACCCGCCGCATGTTCCGCTCCCTCCATCCATCTACGCACGATCACAAAGGCGTTGACCCTTGTTTCCGGCCTGTCCTTGATCTGGGCGCAGACCTGATACAACCCGTCCTTTTCCGGCGCGGTATAGATGCCGTTTTCCGTAATAACACCGGACTGTTTATCCGGAATCAGAAAGTCGCAGGGCGCACCCAGCCCCTGTTCAAAAACAGGGATGAAGTTGACTTCCGCGCCGGGGGCCACGCGGGTCACATCCGGCTCCAGGCGAAGCAGCGTTCCCGCCGGCAGCTGATGGGATGCGTGTTCCTCCGCGCGCCAGGCAAACCAGCGTAGCCGCAGGGCGGCCTGACGCAGCTGGCCCTTCAGACGTACCGCCAGCTCAAAGGTGCCCTTCTCCGGGTGAATCCGAACGCCCCGGTCAAAGCCGCTTTCGTAAGTGCCGCTGGCCTGGGTGAACAAAGAGGCGTCGCCCAGCAGAAGATCGGTATAGTTGCGGTCGGTTCCCGCCGCGGGATAGACATTTTCAATACCAAACTCAATGAATACCGCGCCGGGCCCCAGTTCATGGGCGATCTCATCGGAACAGAGAATGTTTCCCTCTTGCAGGTGAAGCCCGGCATTTAATATAACCGTCCCGGTTGCCATCTGCCGCTGAGATTCCGATAGGGCGGCGGCCGGCGTCAAATCGCCCGCTGCGGGCCGTTCCGCCGGGAGCGGTGGGGGGAAGAACGCGCCGCAGTCCGAAAGCCGTTCTTTCAGGCAGGGCAGCACAGTGCGCTGGCTTTGGGCCAGCGGAAAAACGCTGTCCAGCATCACCTGATCGCCGCAGCGCAGCAGACGCACTCCAGCCAGAGGAACGCCTTCTTGCGCACCGGTGTTCCACAGCTCCTGGGGGTCCTGGGATAAAAGCCGCCGTTCCAGAGCGGCAAGTGGATCTCCGGAAACAACGGGAAACTCCTCCCGAAAATGGAGCTGTGCCCGCAGCGGAAGGCCCCGCTTCTCCAGCAGAAATCCCTTTTCCGGCAAAGACAGCAGGACAGCCTGGGCCGTTGTATCAAGTTTGCCGGTCAATGCCAGCGTGGTTTCACCGGGTTGCAGCCGTATGGCCTGATCGAAGCCGAGCGGCTGGCCGCCCTCCGCGGCCTGGACGCCGGGTAGCTCAGGATCATATTGCAGGACAATATCCAGCGGTTCCGCACGGAAGCTCTCAATAATCAGGCGAATCTGCACCAACCCATGGGCAGGCAGGACCCTTGGAATTACCTGCCGGACACGCAAATCATCATCCTCAAATAATGTCGCATCGGAAAAGAGGACTAAATCGCCGGCAGCGCGGGGCAGAGATCGCATATCTGTCAGATAAAACGAAAACCGTTCCCGCGCCGCCGCGTACTCCCGCACCTCCCCCTGATCTCCCGGTACATACATAGGGTCGGCATATTCCTCGTGATAGGCCAGCCATAAAAGCGCGGTTTCCCCATGCAGGGCGTCAAAGCCCTGGAGCGTGCGGACGCGGCAGATGGCGGGTTCGTCCACGATCAGCCAGCGGCCGCATTCATCTACAGCAAAGCCGGGGGACACCAGCAGGGAATCTCCGTCAATACGCTGCACATCCAGCCCCAGCGCCACGCCCGCGCCAAAGTCCCACTGGCTGAGAAACGCCAGCTTGTGCTCCACATATGTCTGCTCCCGGATAAAATCCGCAGAACGCATACGTTTACGGGGGAAATAGCGGTTTTTAGAAAATGGGAAAGTCTGCGGCGTCATGGAACGGACCTCCTTACATCATTTTCTGGAGCGTGTTCCATACTACAACATGGAAGTATGGCGGCCCTGCATATATCCGGCGGCGGAGTGTGGCGCAATATTTTGAATGGCATCAAGCAAGAAAAATGTCGAATTATGTATTATTTCACTACTAAATGATACCATAGCAGGTGCAAAAATGTCTATCATGCCACAGGATGAGAGCTGTTTCGCAGATGGGATGATATACCGCGTCCGCCTCACAAACGGATGGGACGATTTTCGGTTGATTTCTGCCGCGTTTATTAGAATTTTCTCGTCAAATGCATCTAAAATCAGCATGGAATTTGTCAGAGCCTTCTTTTTCCAGCAACCCAGGTTTCATATTTTCAGAAGTCGTATGTGCGGGATTATTACCGCTTAAAGAAATTTATAGCGTGTATAAACGGTCATAATACGCGAAATATAACCGCTGTAAGCGGAGAACCGGCGCCAAAAATCAAGTATCATCTCATGTAGAGGTGATGTGAACATGGATGAAGCCTTTATCGCCGAACGGATCACAGAACTGCGGCTCGCCCGGAACATTTCTGAATATCAGATGTCACTGGAACTGGGTCAGAGCAAAGGGTATGTCCAGGGGATCACATCCGGGAAATGCCTGCCGTCAACAAAACAGCTTTTCAACATTGCGGATTATTTTCATCTGACCGTATCGGAATTTTTTGATGATGGAAAGCACGATTCGCCCCTGGTGCTGGAGGCCACCCAAGCCCTGCGCCAGCTCAGTGACGATGATGTAAAGCTGGTATTAGGATTGATTCAACGCATTTCGCAGCAGCCGGAGCGGTAAACAAAAACAAAGGAGCGTGGGCGTCCGTCTGAAAGATGACGCCTACGCTCTTTTGTTATAGGGAACAACACTGGTTTTTCACAGCTTCCTTTCTGTCCGAACAAAATCCCGTTGTGCATTGCACTATGACATGCTATAATCAAATGCAAGTACCCCAAAGGGAGGTATATCTGTTGACTTTCCTTACACCTCGAAAAATGCGCCGTATTTTTGCTTATATAAAAAAGCGCAGGCTTCCTGTAAAAATCACATATCTATATGCCAACTCCCTGGGCGATTTCGCTGAAAGAATCTACACCGGCATCATTTCTGATTATACCGTTACACTCTATGAAGGGGTGGAGTTTCAGATTGATATTGCCTTCTCCAATGGCGCTAAACTCCATGAACATCTGGGTTGGGAAACATATTTCACAGAATCAAGTCCCAATAAAACCACCCTTGAATATTGTAACGATGGCCCCTATTGCCAATTTATCATCGAAACGATACCAGAGCATAAATGATAAGTCTTTTCCACTTTCTGCTTTACCGCTATGTTTGAGGACGATCTGAAGTAGAATGAATCTGCTGGAAAAAGTGGCAAAACCGCCATGAACAAGTCCATGGCGGTTTCTGTGTCTGGTATAGTTGGCGGCTTTATCACGATTATCTATATTATCGCCATCATATCGCGATTCCAAATGGAGTGCAATAGAAAAAGAGCGAAAAATGTCCCGGTCAAGCTGCAAAGCAGCCTGACCGGGACATTATCAAGGGATGGTATAAAAGTGATGGCAGAGTGCTTATTTACCCGCTGGAAAAACAGGGGGAGAGGCAGGAACAAATTCCAGCTTTCATTTCATTCCGGTAACGCCTCGGACACTCTCGGTTTAGTTGTACTCGCTCCCGCTTTCCATGCGATACATTTCTTTGAGCGCCTCCAACTTGGGAAGCAAGTGGGCTGTGGATTTGCTCACTATGCTGTCTCGCTGTTCCTGCGGGAAATCTTTACAGCGATCCTCCCACACCTTGATCTCATCAGAAATGTTCCGAATTGCACGGGCGTAAATCTCAACATGGGTAATGATGGGTTCCGGCTGTTTCTTTGGCATATAAACTCCTGCTTTCTTGCTGTTATCGACGCCATGGGTGGTTTTGGTGGACGCGCCGCGGATCGTTTCGGCCATATCGTACCAACCTGAGCAGATTACAGTAAATCTGCTGTTGTGGCCCGCCATTCAGAATCCGCCTCCTCGCCGTCCAGGACACCTCCGCCATAAACCTACCCGGCAATCTATCGAGCCGTTTTACCGGCAGCGATCCTAATGGCAGACGGCAACGCACTGACCTGTGTTAGCGGCAATGCCTCTTCCGCAAATCACGCGGCGTTCTTCTTCACACGCAGGCCGCGGGCGCGAATCTGCAATTCCTCAGACAGATAGCGCAGGGAGGTAAACTGATCGTCCAAAGCCGTCAGTTCCTTGTTGAGAATCCCCTCGTAGTAGCTGCGCTTTTCCTCCAGGCCGCGGATACGCAGCGACAGCTTTTCTAAAATGTTGGGACTCTGGCTGCCAGACTGGATCAAGTGCGTGGCCCGCTCCTCATACTCCGCAATCTCCTTGCGGGCGGCCGCATAGAAGGCGAATGCCATTTTATCGCGCTGCTTGGCGTCGTTCACCACAAACATGCTGTTTGCGGCCAGCGGGGAGCGTCCCAGCCTCTGGAACTGATTGTTCTGCTCCAGAAGGTCGATCAGATCCTCAAAAAGGCTCAGTTTCGCCATGTAGTCCCGGGGGACGAAATACATATGGCCCCGGGCGATCTTGACCGCCTGCATGGAGTCCACATAGTTTTCCAGAATGGTTTCGATCTGCCGCCGGCCCACGCAGGTCTGATACAGCTCAAACAGTTTCTGTGCCTCCATACAGTAGGGCAGCGGGTCCACATGGGGATCGGCTGCCAGATTGTCATAGGAGAAAACGCCGCCCTCCTTGGTAAAGCTGATGTTGGCGAGCTTTCTGTAGCCGTTGGTATCCTCTCGAACGGTCTCTTTGACCAGTTCCCGGGAGATCACGCCGCCAGGCGCCTTATTATCCCGGCAGTACACCTTGAAAATTTGGGGGCCGTAGTCGGTTTTGAGTACGCGCCGCTCATAAATATCCCCGGTGGCCGAGCGGAAGGCGTCCGCCTTGGCGGAGCGGTTTGTCGGCTGATAGGGGAACCCAACAGACGCGCAAAGCTCAATCATTTTTTCCTTATCAATCAGAATATTGGAGAGGGAGTAGTAGAGTATCTTGCCCAAAACACCCTGCCCGTCCTGGTGGACAGCCGCAAAATCCTGGAATTGATATGTCTTTTGCTCCATGGTAGAATCCTCCGTTTCTGTTGTCTTTGAGAAAACGTGTCCAGTTCAATCATTGGAAATCGGGAAAGGCTTTCCGTCCCCATCGCATACATCGTAGTGCGTGGTGAAAACCCGCTGAAAACCTTCCTTCCCGGTAGCGCCGCAGTTCTGGCAGGTCCAGTCAATGTGGTTTCCATCCGCCAGCGCCAGCGGCATATCATAGTCCAGCTCACAGCCGCAAATGGGGCAGAGACCGGAGCGTGGAGCGTTGGGACCGCGAAAATCGAGATTGCTGCGCTTGACGTAGGCCAGCAGCTTGCAGGTCCTCAGCTGGGCCAGCTCCTGGACGGTTTTGGCGATCTTCTCAAGCATATCGCCGCTGAAGAGATTTCCGCCGCTTTTTTTGATTTCCGAGGCAACCTCAGAGGGTTGGGCTTCCCGAACATAGTTCTGGCCCACCTGCATCAGGATGTCGATAGCGCTGACCAGGGTCACGCGGTCGCCGCAGGCCAATTTGTTGAAATCTCCAAATTTCATAATCGTACTCCTCATATAAAGTAATTTTACGCTGCCGCGGGCAAGGCCCAGGGCACGTTCTGATAGATTTTGACGGTCTGATACCCCAACTGCTGGTAGGCCCAGAAGCGGTGCTGGCCGTCGATGACCATGCGGTTGACACAGACCAGCGGTGGAAACTCAGTATGGCCGTCCAAAAGAAGCTGCTGGTACCGTTTCGCCTTTTTCATATCGCGGGGCGGGTCACAGTCCAACTCGCTCAGAGGAATTGTCAGTTCCTCCCATTCACAGGCGTGAATAAAACCCCGGTCCTGCTTGGGATACTCTGCTTTCCAGAGATCGTCCAGATAGCGGGTGATAAAGTTTGACCTCATATCCAAAATGTTCACTCCCTTACTTGCTGCGTAGTTGCGGGCCTGATAAAAGTCGTCCACCCCCTTAAAGGTGGCATTCCAGTTCATCAGCCGGACCTTCACGCCGGGGAAGGAGGCCATCAGCTCCATGATATTATCCAGCGCTTTTCGGACGCGCCAGTTCATCATCTTGTCCATATCCAGTGCAATCACCGCCTCAGATATAGAGAGATTTTTCAAAGCATCCTTCAGACCGCCGATAGCGGTGACGCCGGCGAAGCAGAGAAACAGCGCGTCTTGGTCCAAGAAGCTTGCCACGTCGCCTTTCAGCCCGCCTTCCGTAAGATAAGCGGTTTTCGCATGGATATTTCCGGTGACGTGAATATAGGAAAGGCTGCGGGTCCCATGTTTCCTCGTTCTGCTGGACAGCCATCGGTATTTCCGGTCCGGCTTGATTTCATCATCCAAGCGGATCTGCATTCCTTGGATATAACCGCCTTTATCGCAGTAGGGGACCAGGAGCCCGCTGTGGCCGGAGATATTCCAGTAGCCGCCATCATCCACGTAAAAGCCCGGAATGCCCTCTAAATTGTGGAAGTCGGCCAGCATCCCGGCCAGAAAACGGCGCGGACGGTCCCCGGCCGGCAGGGAACGGTACAGGTTTTGCGCGATACGCTCTTCCGAAAGCCCCCGAGATAGTAAATCCGCCTTATGCTTGGGGGACAGCTCCAGATGGGAGAGCATATCGTAATAAGTATCGTGCCGCGCGGCGAGGGAGGCTGGCTCCCGCTCCGGCGGTTTTTTTGACAGGGGCTGCTGCGGGAATCGGTAGAGGCGGCCCTCCTCCGATAGCGCATGGAACGCCTGCCGGTTGGAAATACCCTCTATGCGGGCGAACAGCGAAACGCTGTTGCCTCTGGCGTTGCAGAGGTTACAGCGATAAACGTTTTTTCGTGTGTTCAGACTGAGATGGTATTTCCCAGCTCCATGGTCGCCGCAGAATGGGCATGAGGCTTCCACCTCATCCCATTCCAATGTGCGGCTATTCAGGACAAGCCCACACCGCCTCGCTGCTTCCAGAATCGGTATTTCCTGATAGATTGCGCCGGTGTGCTGCCTGCCCATGGGCGCTTACCGCCTTACGCGGCCTGCGCGGGGGCGGCGCCGCCGGATGCCTGCACGGTCAGCCTGGCGCCCTTTACCACCTGCGCGATAAAGATCTGGCCGGTGGGCCGTACATTGTCGATGACGGGCACCCGCTCGGCGTCGTCAATGAATACGGGGAAATTGACGCCAACCAGACTTTTCAGCAGTTCCGCGACCTCCAAGCCCGCCTTAATCCGTTCGGAGCCGGACAGACAGATGTAGGGCCGGTCCTCATAAACGAATTTGAAGGAGTCCTTGACTTCGCCGGTGGTTTTCATCACGCTGTAGAGCGAGATGGACACCCGGTTCATCTGAAGCTTGGAGAGGCGCAGTTCAACCCGTTTGGCAATATAGGAGGCCACTGCGGAGAGGAGCGCCTGCTTTTCCTTTTTGGCTGTTTCCAGCGGCGCGATGTCCAATTCTGCGGCAGGGTCCGCCTGGGTCTGCTCCGTAAGCACGTTGATCTCCGCGGAAAGGGTAGTCAGTTCCTCTTTGATTCGGCGCAGCCGCTCCCCCTCC
This sequence comes from uncultured Oscillospiraceae bacterium, assembly GCA_910588045.1. Taxonomy (GTDB): domain Bacteria; phylum Bacillota; class Clostridia; order Oscillospirales; family Oscillospiraceae; genus Pelethomonas. The sequence continues at coordinate 32,309 of CAJUPS010000003.1, forward strand.
TTTGGGGAGAGCAGACCATACTCCAGATCCAATTCGGTATTCTGAATCTCCGCGTGGAGCCGGTCGATCTCCTTCTGGCGCTCCGCGCTTTTATCTTGAGAGTCCTCCACCATGCGGCCGCGCTTCTCTTTCAATGCAGAAAGCGCGGCGTTCGCTTTGGCGGCGTCCTCCTGCCGGAACTGCTCAAAAACCGCGCGGGCCTTGGCGTCCAGCTCTTGCAGCTCTTTCAACTGCCCGGTCTGCGCCTGCCCTTGACGGCACAACTCGTTTACCGAGACCGTAAACTCCTTGCGGACTTGTGGCAAAGTTTCCTCTGTCACTGTCTGCTTGCACATCGGGCACTGTACGCCGGGCTTTAGCCCGGAAAGGATGTGACGCTGACGGGAAACCTCCCGCCGCAGTCCTTCAATTCGGGCCTGTGTATCAGCAAGCTGCTTGGTATATTGGCTCTGGTACTCTCTTGCCCGGATTTGTTCCAACGCCTGAGCCGCCGCCTGTATCTGGGCGTCCACCTCCTGCGTCAGCTCCGGTCCGTCAGGCTTCTCTTTCAGTAATTCCTCATGCCGGGCGTACAGATCTGGCAGCTTCTCGTTTAAGCTGCTTCCGTCAAAGCCGGTGGTACGGCGGGCCTCCAGTTCATTCGCTTCGGCTGTCAGCTGCGCGTGGCGTTGCTGCTTCTCGGCCAGCCGTCCGGTACATACCTCCATCTGATCCGCCTGGAGATCCCGCTTGCCTTGGTTGTAGATTATATCGCGATCCAACTGGGAGATCTCCTCCCGCAGCTTTTTCGCAAACGCCTCAGCGGAGAGGAATTGCTGGTTTTCCAGCAATTCACGCTCATGGGGACTCAGGGCGTTCATAATTTTGTCGTGGGGAACCTCCGGCAAATACCGTTCCAGCAGGTCGCGGCCCTTGCTGCCCATCACGTCGATAAAGTAGCGGGGATTGAACATGGAAAGGAACATGTCCCGTTCCATAAACATGACGGTGAGGTCCCGCTGGGTAATCCGGCATCCATCCAGAAGGATGTCCATGTTATCATTCACGCGCTGGCGGGTGAGCCGCCGCACTGCGCCGGTCTCGTCTGTAAACTCCATATCCACCAAAATATCTCTGGTGTTCTGGCAATATAAGTGGTCGAGTTTGGCCCCGCCATAAAAGGGGACGCCGGTGATGGCAAAGGCGATGGCGTCCGCGATACTGGTTTTCCCTTGGCCGTTGTGTCCGGTGATGGTGTTCATATCGTCAAAGGAAAATGTGGTTTCATCCGCAAAGCCCTTAAAGCCTTTGACGGTCAAAGAGCGCACGGAAAAGCTTTTCAATGCCTGAATCATATCTGTCTCCTCCTGATTATGCCGCGTCCTGCGCGGTAAAGGTTACGATGTCATAGGTGTCCAAGATGTAGAATGTGACCCCGCGCTGACTTTTGCTCTGAAGCTTCACATTGTAAAGAATGACGCCGGGCGCAAGATTGGAGTCCGGGCCATGGGTATACGCCTGAAGGCATTCTCCCGCGCAATCTTGAAGCTGTACGCTGGTCCGGGAGCCGCTGTTGAGCGTAGGCTTGAGCACCGCGCCGCGTACCAGATACATGCCCTCCTGAAGGCCGGCGGCCTCTGCCGGGGTATTGGGCTGGGGTTGGGGACGGTTCCCCGGCGTTCCTTGTGGAGGAGAAGCCTGCTGCGGCGCCGGCTGGGGCGGCCGCTGCTGTCCCTGCGGACCGGTTCTCTGAGGGTTTTGCGCCGGCCGGGGCTTTTGCTGCTGCTCTTGATTGGCGTTCTGCGGTGGGACGGCAGTTTTGTTCTGGAGCTTTTGCACCCACTTCTCATGAGTCTGATCCAGCTTTTGCCGCTCAGCATCCACAATGACAAAGCCTTTTCCGCGCTGCTCAATACTTACCCACACTTGGGTCATGCCATAGAGATAGCGCCCGATGCCCCACTCCACAGCGGCCCGTTTCATACTGTCGCTGAGACCGCCCTTGACCGATTCGATGTCGCTGTCGTCAGCGCCGTCCCACTTGGTCAGCCACTGCTTCCGCTCATGGAAATAGATGGAGATTCCGCACAGCTGGGCCTTTCCATCTTTCCAGGGCTTAAACTCGTTGTGCCAGCCGTCAATGCCCACCGTATCGTCCAGGCGGTTTTGTATGGCCCGGTTGGTGACATAGGGGACGGCGAGACCCTTGGTTTTCTCCTTGTTGGTTGCCGAGACACGCCACTCAATATCCCCGTTGGGGAAGGGCGCGGTGAGCGCCTGGCGCAGCTCCTCCGGTGTTTTCTGCCACATAAAGGCTTCCTCCTTATCACATAGCTTCGATAAACCGCCCCAGCGTCCATTCGTTGGGGATCAGGACGTCTGAATAATAGAAGGACGGCTCTTTATCCTTCAGGAACTCCATCAGATCCCGGTACTCCAGCCCCAGCTTGTTGTGGGTCTTGTAATAGGAGTGCATATTGTTGGGGATACTGAGGAGAAAAGCGGGAAGATTCACCGCCTTGTGGAGCTTTTTGTAGGTGGGCATGGTATTGGCGCCCACGCACAAATGCCCGCTTCCCTCACTGACGTTGGAGAAGGGGTAGTGATACATCACCGTATCCGGCGTGGGCGTTTCATCCGCCACGACGCCGATCCGGCAGTCGGATACTTTCCCTTCCGCGTTGGTGGAAAACCTGAATACCATCCGGGGGATGGGGAAATGAGAGTAGGGGGTGTCGTACAGCGTCATATCCGCATAGAGCTTTGGATGCCACAGCACGAAACGCTTTCCCTCCCGTCCCTGCCAGACAGAAAGGCAGTTCAGCGGCAGGAACCCGCTGGAATAGCCTGGATCTTCTGTCCGCAGGCTGTTTTTGAAGCAGCTTAAAAGGGTCTGCCGGTCGATTTCCTTCCGGGTAGTAACCAACCCCTCCTGCTCCTCAATGGTGATCTTGCCCTGCCGGGGCGAAATACAGATTTTAATGTCATTTTCGGCGTTCATCACGCGGCCTCCTTCTCCGTTGCAGCCGGCACAGGCAGACGGATCACCTTCGCTCCGACCTGCTTCGCAAGACGGCTTTCCAGCTTTGGGATCGTCTCCTCACAGAAATCAAGGATAGAAAAAAGAGCTTCTATCAGATCATAGTAGACCGCAAACTCCTCGAACAGGAAAAGGACGATCTTGGCCCCCTTTCTATCCGCGGTGCTGTTGATCCAGCGATAGTCGTAGCAGTAGCTGCTAAGTTGCATATGCCTGTGGATTGCGGACTCCAGATCCTTCGCAAACGGGTTTTCCACCTTTGTGATCCCCTCAGCCGCTTCAAGCCTCCGGCACAGATTGTCATAGCGGGTCAGAAGCGGGTCGCGGAGGACATAGACGTCTTGATCCGATCTGTAATGGTCCCGGTCAATATATTTCTCCGGCTGATAGTGGTAGCGGCTGTCCGCGAATATACACCCCACGGCGGTTTGTTCAAGCTGAGACAGCTCATCCCAGGAGATCGTAATGTCATCGTCCAGACAGTCCAGCAGCGTGTCCAGCCTGTTGTGGTCATAAAAGATTTTTGCGATATAAAGGCTTTGCATAGGATATTCTATATCGAAATCAAGGCTCATACAGTGGCCTCCTTACAAAAATGTCCGTTCTTTTACACAGGCAGGTACGGTTTCACACAGTGCCTGATTCAGCTGTCTCAGCTGACTTTCCCGGCGGTCGCGCTTTTCCATGTAGCCCACCAGCTCAGGCGGGTCATAAAGCTCGAACTGCTCAAAGTCAATATCCCGCAGGCGGGGATAATTCCCGTTTACCAGCATGGGCAGAATGGTTTCCAACAGGTAGGGACTGATGTCTCCCTGTTCCTTTTCATCCACCAGCGTTTTAGGCGCTTCGCGCAGCAAACCGGCCAGCAGAGCAAGATCTGTAAATGCCGACATGGTTTCAGCCCTCCACAGGCCACAAGTCGGCCACACAGATGGCGTACCGGTCAACTTGGGACAGGATCTGCTGTTCCTGCCTCTCCTCGATATAGCTCTTGTTGAGCCCCAGGTAATAGATACAGGCCGCACAGGTGATGTCACCCTGGAAAAAGCGGTTGCCGCGCTCCAGTTCCCGGCACAGCTCCGGGTCATCGCGCCGGAACGCAGTAACGGTCATACCGATGCTTTCATCAAGCCGCTCGGAAAAGATTATCCGGCCTCTACTGCGTATCCGCAGGTTACGATTTGCCAGCTCCATTTCCTGCGCCTCCCTTGCGGCCAGATAGCGCATGAGGAACACATTGGGTTCTGTCCGGCCAAGGGCCACACTATAGGGAGGCAGACCAGGCAAAGCAGCAGGGGAAATTCTTGAGCAGATCCGGTCCAGCAGCGGCTTCATGGCGTCTGCCGCCCGATTCCACAGCGCGGCCCGGAGATCCGTCAGATTGGATTCCCGCTGGAGCATGGCCAGTTCCATATCGCTCAGCGGCAATACAACGGTAAAATGATTTTTGTTATCCATATTGTAATTCTCCTTCTCAAAGTTTGGGGATTCAGTATTCATCCGCCAGCATGACCGTTGTGGCCGAACGGTCTTCCTCCGTAATAATCAGGAGCCTGCGTCCATTGGAGCAGTAGGCGGATACCAGCCGCCCTCCATGTTTGAGTGCCTGATCGTTCATCGCTTTGTCCCTGTCGCTGACATCGCCCCAGTCGCAGCTTAAATGGCGGCGGACGGCATCCAGCATTTGGGGTTTGGGTATTACATTTGCGGCGTTGGCCGTCATCAAAAGGCGGCCGGGCGCAAAATGTCCATAACTGATTGATTTCGGCATGACATAGCCTCCTTGGAAATTGGTTTACGCCAGAGAGCGAAAGCCATTGGGCGTAAGAAGGTTGAAAATCATCCGGTTAGAGATGGTGTCCCGGTATTCTGTGGAGATCAGCCGTCCGCCCTCCGAGCGGTGTTCTTCCGACATGCTGCGCCGCTCCTTGATGATGCGTCCCTTGATGATGTGGGGGTAATCGCATTCCATCAGACCGTTAATGAGTCCCGAACCCCCAATCAGTCCGACCTGACTGATGCTCAGCGGCAGTGGCGGACGTTTGACCTCGCTGTCCAGTTTGCTTCTGGCAAGTATACGCTCAAAGCTGGAGGACGCTTTCAGCTGCCGCGCCAATTCGTCCTCATTGAACTCGGCGCCGCGGAAGTTTTCCACTTTCAGAGCAGATGCCGGAAGTGCGTAGCGCCCAGCCTCCAGCTTATCCAATGTGGGCAGCTGTTCCGGATGGGACGCGGCCTTGCACAGCCGCTCTGCCTCCGTCTCGTTGTCTGTCCTCTGCCGCCGCAGGCCCATGACCGCCACCTGCTTGAACTTTTTGAACTCCCCATCCATAAAACGGTGGATGGACACGTCCTCGAAGTTGTCGCAGAACACGCGGCAAATATCCTCGGTCAAGCGGTAGTAGGGAACGATATAGACCATAAGGCCGCCCCGGGTCAGAAGCGGAAGGCTTTCCAGCAGGAACCGCTTTTCATCCCTGCTGCGTCCTCCGTTTTCCGACAAGACGGACAGATAGGGCGGGTTGAGAAATACCACATGGAACGCCCCAAAGCTGATATGCGCGCCGAAGAAGCTGCCAAAGCCTACCCGGTGGAGCTGGGCCTGGGCCTGCTCGGCGCGGCTGCGGTCCAATTCGACGCCGTAGCAGAAGCAGTTGTTTCCTGTGGCCATTCTCCGAAGGGCTACGCCGGTCCCGCAGCAGGGATCAAGCAGATTGGTGGTAATGCCGCTGGGAAAGGCAATTCCCCGGGTAATCAGCGTCACATGGTCCGGGTCGGTGGGATAATACCCCATGCGGACGTTGTTCATCAGTCGGCCGATCACTGAAGCGTTGGTGGTCTGGTTGGTGGGCAGGCTGCCGGCGAAGCGTTTGAGGGCCGCTGTCAGCTTGCTGTAATCCTTTGTCATCAGCTGAAAAGCCGCGACCTGCGCTGCGAGGCTCTCAGCGGTGCCGGCCAGCGGGTGCTCCAACTCCAGTAAAAACGGGCGGGTGGCGTGAATCAAAGTTACCAGCGCGTTGCGCTGCTGCTCCAAAACCTTATAGATCTCAAAGGCTTGTGCCTTTTCTTCCGCGTCAAGCTTTTCTCCGGTCTGCTCTCGATAGACGGGCAGGGCATCTGCGAAAAGGGAGATCGTCTGTGCCTGGTCTGTTAGCTGTTCCAGCGCGAAGAAGCGCTGTGTGTCAGTGCGTTCTACTGCGCCCGCGTCCTGTTTTGTCAGTTCTGCTGTCATAGCCGGGTCTTCCATAGGAATGTCCTCCTTTACAACAAATCGCGCGGGGGCTGCGAATCCAATCACAGCCCCCGCGGGGTAAACGCCTTACGCGGCGTTGTGCGTATGTGCGTTGCCTGTGTGCAAGGGCTGAACGCGCCCAGCACAGCAGGTCAAGCAAAGCCGGCCTGCGGTACCGAGAAATCCTTCCGCGTACAGTTCCGATACAACGGTCCTCCCGTTTATCGTAACCTCGCGGTATTTTCGGATCGTCACCCGCTGTTTTTCAGGCGGCATCGCGAAAACCCGGTTCCACGGCGTGAATATCTTCCCCGGCCGGGAACGGCGCCAGGCGCAGCGCATAGCCGCTGGGCTTCAGCAGGCGGTACAGCGCCGCCAGCCGCTTAAACTCGAAGTCGTCCCACAGGTCGGCGTTGAGCGCGCCAGGCGGCGGCGCGAATGCCTCAAAATCCGGGGCGTCCCCGTTTCCCAGGTCAGGTTCCAGCGTCTCCAGGGCGGATTCCGGCGTGTCCTCAATAGGGACATATTCGGCGTCCACAGGGACCCGGGCCGTCAGCGACATCCACAGCCGGCGGAAAAAGCCGGCCAGCAGAGCGCCGGGAATGCTCTTGCGCCTGTCGGACAGATTCACTACCTCCTGGGCGCGCAGCTCACCGATCTGGCTCAGAGCCACCGTCAGCCTGGGGGTCTCCACATAGGCCGCTTCCAGACAACAGGACACCACCGCCGCGCCGGATACCCTGACCTCGGAGGCGCACACGCGCTCCGCAGCCAGATTTCCGGTCGTAATATGCGCCGCGTCAATATCCGCAGCAGACAGAGACCGGCAGGCGATGGAACCGGCGTCTAAAACGCCTTTACCGGAGATGTGACGGGCCTGGATGCTGTTCTCCACGATCAGCACGCCGTCGTTGACGATGTCCCGGCAGGCCAGTGCTTCATAGTGCAGGGTCTTCCCCTTGGGGATGTAGAGATTTTTCATAACAGATGTTCCTCTCATAAAATAATGGTAACGGCGTTAAGCCGCCCTGTTCAGGTAGAACGGCAGGACCAGCGCGGTATCAACCTGGTCTGTTAAAATGATGGGCGATACCGGGGTGTTCATTTGCATGGACACCGTATCCAGCTTTTTCGCCTGGAACTGCTGGAGTCCGTCCAGCATATAGCTGGCCCGAAAACCGATCTCCTGCCGGGGGACGTCCTCCATGTTCAGCCGGGAGCGGTAGTCCCCGCTTTTGGTATGCAGCAGCAGTACACCGCCGTTAAATCGGATAGGCTCCCTGCTGGGATTGGAGATGAATTTCTCCAGATACTGCAAGTTCCCGACAAAATCCGAAATGTTGACGGTATACCCCTCCGGATAATGCCGGGGGATGGCGGCGTCAAAATCAAGGCTTTCGCCCTCCGGCAGCTTGGTAATGATGCGAATATCGCCGCTGTCAAAGGCGGCGCGGCGCTTGCCCACCAACAGTTGGCAGTCCGCTCCCTCAAAGACAGGCAGCAGCCTCATCGCGCCGGGCGGGATATGAAAGGGGGCGTCCACACAAAGCGCTTCGTCCCGGTTCATCGCCAGCCTGTGGCCATCCACAGCTCCGATCCGATTGTCGAAAAACTTCACGCACCGGTTGCACGGCCTGATTGAGTCGTCAGACAGTGCGTACTTGATCCGTTCAAACCGCTTACGGAGCGATGCGGTCTGGACGGTATAGGTGTGCTCGGCTTCCACATCGGGCAAATCCGGAAACTCCTCGGCCGCTGTGACCCGCTGGCAGATCTCTTTGCCGCCGCAGCTGATCCACAAGTCCCCGTCCAGGTCCGTCTTTGTAGGGGCGTGTTCCGGTGGCTGGCCCTTGCGATAGGAAAACTCCAGTTCCCCGGACAAAAACTTGCAGGCGGTGAGAAGCCTCCTGCTGCCGGTCAGGACGAAGGCGCAGGAACCTCCCTCCGCGGGGATAGACGCCTGACACCACAATTCCAGATCCGTACAGGTCAGCGTACAGGCATCGCCGTCAAACCGAACAAGGACTTCCATTAAAGCAGGAATACTGCACTTTTTAGGAGCCACTTTCAGGACTTTTTCCAGTGCCTTTTGAAATTCGCCCGCATTGACAATACATCTTGCATCCATCATGCTGCTTTCCTCCGCTTTTTCTGTTTTTGATAGGCGCGGATATTTACCGTTTTGGTGGAAAAGGTAGCCTGCTGCACCGTACTGCTGCCCACCACCAGAATGTTGTAGATGATCGTCACCACCGCTGTAGCGGCCATGAGATTGGCTGCAATCGTCTGGGGTGCGGACAGCGACGCGTCCGCGCAGGACACCTCGGATGGAAACAGGTCGTCCGGCTGGGCCATATCGGGATAGAGCGCGCCCACCGGTTTATAAATTGTTTTTCCGCCGCGGCGGATACCACACACCACCTGTCCGGTATACTCTCCGTTGCCGGAATCAATGTAGACCAGTTCCTTTGTGCGCAGGAACACCTCATGGCACAGCTGGCGGGAGCGGTTATTATCCACCGCGCCGATCAGGATCACCAGCTCCGAAATGGTCTCGGGTGTTTGCACATAGGTTTTCGGGTCGGTAACAAAACGCCCTGTACGCCAGGACCGGGGCGCAATCAGTTCCTCCAGCTTCTCCGCGTTTTCGATAAAGTCCGGGACATAGGAGGTCTCCAGGCCGAACACATTGGAATACCGCTCCGCCACAACCCGGGCCTTGTTCAGCCCCAGGTCGGCTTTCGTGAAGTTTTGGCGCACCAGGTTCTTTTCCTCCACAATGTCCCCATCGCAGATGACAAATTGGACCGGGCGTTCCAGCGCGTAGAGCAGGCGGTAGAGGTGGGGGGCGATGTGGCCCCCGGTGCCGCCCGCGCCGATCATTACGATTTTGACCGGCCGTATTTTTGAAAAGATCATGCCGCCGCCTCAAGGAATCGACGCGTTACATCTTCCGCCGGCTTGATCCGGTCCAGCCATGCCAGCGGAATATCCCCTTCTGGCATCGGCTCCAGCACCTGCGCCGGAGAAATCTCACAGAAATGCCCTCCGTTGCACACGCGGACAGACAGCTCCGGATAGTAGCGGTTCAGACGGCCCATTACCATATAGACCCGATTGGCGCGCTCGTCCCGGTCGTCCGTAGGGGAGAACTCGGCGGGCATATCGTTGTGGGAGTGCAGATCGGCGTAGTGGAGATACCGCTCGTCATTGAGCAGATCGTCATCCAGCACCGCATCCACGAACTCCTTGCCCACCGTCTGCGTCGGCACATAGAGGAAAAACCGTTTCTCCTCCCGGTCCCAATAGATATGCACCAGAGCCTCCAGCGGACAGCCGCCCTTCCCGTTATCCATCAGGCAGCGAAACAGCGTGACCGCCTGCTCCATCAGGCTGTAGGGAATGAGGGGCAGGGCCGGAGCAAAACCGGCCCTGATGTCGTCCAAGTACCTCACGCCGCTGGTGGGCGTGATAAACTCGCCGGCGCATGTCACGCGCCGCTCATATACCCGGCCGTCCTGCGCAGGGATGAAGGAGATGGCCTTTTTCGATGCTCTGGCGTCAGCCAGGCGGGGGAAAATACCCTTGTAGGCGCACTCCCCCTTCTTCTGCATCGTCACTTTCGGCTTCACGATGCACTTGGGCCGCTTATCAGCGGCCTTTTTCAGCGCGTCCATGAACTCCTTGGAGCTTTCAATCTCCCGCTTGAGATTGCCGATCTTGGTCTTGCGCGGCGTGGCCACGTTCTTTACGATTTTCCCGTAAGTGACCGTCCAGGAAATGCTCTGGGCTTCGTCAAACTCCGGGAAATCATCCGCCTTGGCAAGGCGCAGCTCCTCAAAGGTCTGGTCAACATTTTCGATGGGCTCCTCACTGCCGTTGTAAGAGAAAACGGGGAGCTGTGCGAAAATGGGCGCGGCGGTCTTCGCCGCGTTCTTCTTCTCCTGAAGGTCCATGGCGGCCAGCAGGGGATTGGTCTCCTCCGTAGTCTGAGCCGGAGGTGTTTTTGGCGTCTCCGCGGAAGCAGGGGCTGCCGGGGGTGCGGCCGGAGGGGGCGTCTGGGTGGTTCCCAGCTGATCCTGCGCCTGCTGTCCGGGCGCCGGGGACGGTGTGACCGATGCGGCCTCTCCGGAGGCGGGTGCCTCCGTCGGGGGTGTCATCTTGGTGAAGGGATTCTCCACCTCATCCGCACTGCCCAGGTCGGTGAATGCGACGCCGCCTGCACCTCCGAAAAAATCTCCGGCATCCTGGCCTGTGCTCTCTCCGGGAAAGCTGAACAGATTGTCACTCATGGTTTTGCTCCTTTCATTTTTTTGTGAGGACGCAAAAAACCGCAGTCCTCTCCCGAAAGAGCAGACTGCGGTTTTTGTACGGACTCGTGTTGGTATTTAGGATGCTGACAGGTCTCCCAAGGGCATACTGCCCCCAGGAGCGAATATCTGACCTGAAAAAATCTTACCTAAATACACCTTGAGCATACCATGTTTTTCTCCGCTTGAACAGTTGAGGTTTTTTCTACACCTGTCCCCGAGGAGCTATAGAGTAAGCCTGCAAAGGGCTCCGGCTGCTTAAATCAATCGTGGTCGCATGGCTGGCGGTTCATCGCCATAACCTCCAGCATTTTATCAAGAATGACCTTGATCCCCCAAAACTGATTATCCGGCAAACGGGAAATGCGTTCTGTCATATGGCTGATTGCAGCGTCCCGATCCTTCTGGCTACCAGTATCTGCCGTTCCAAACAAAATTGTATCTGCGGAGACTGACAGCAAAGAGCAGATTTTCTTGAGCGTAGCCAGAGAAACGCCAGCCGCTCCACACTCAATCGCGGAAATGTGCTTCACACCCAGCCCGATTAACTCTGCGAAACTTTCCTGCGTTAATCCAGCGCTTTCCCGAACCTGCTTTACATTCAGTCCAATCTCAATGTTGATCGGCTTCTTCTCCTTCATAGTGCCACCACCTCTTTTTGTTAGTTTAACTAATGATGGTGTTGACTATAACCACTTATATTTATTATAATATGTAACAAGAATACCGTTATATATGGACACATAAGCGGCGGAGGAAGATAACCAATAAGTTGGAGAGTGATTCAAATGAGATTCATAGCGACAGCCTGCTCGTTTACCGGGCACCGGCCGCACAAGCTCCCTTGGAAGGATCATGAAACAGACCCACGATGCACAGCGTTGAAATCGACGCTGGCAGAGCAGATCGCGGCGCTGACTGCCGCTGGAGTGACGGACTACTACAGCGGCGGTGCGGATGGGACCGATTGCTATGCGGCGGAAGTAGTCCTGTCCCTGCGCAAAAAAAATCCCGCATTGAAGCTACACTGTGTCCTGCCCTGCAAGGAGCAGGCGGAGAAGTGGGACGCCACCGCACAGAAGCGGTATTACTCCATTTTACAGCGGGCCGATTCAGTAACATATGTAAGCCAAAAATATTATGACGGCTGTATGATCGACCGGAATCACCGGCTGGTAGAGTCCGCCGGTCTGCTGCTGGCGGTCTATAATGGAGTGCGGCGCAGCGGTACAGGCGCAACGGTAAATTACGCCAGAAAGATGGGACGGGAGATCATCATAATTGACCCGCTTACCCGAGCTGTGACTCATGAAGGAGGCGGCGTATGAAAAGAATTGCAGCCATCGCCCTGATTGTCTTGGCGCTTTGCCTTCTTGGATATGGCGCGGTCAGGAACGTTAGCGCTGGCACAGCCTCCGAAAAAATTGTATACAGCTCCGAAGTATTATCTGAGGACTGCTTCTTATGTGGGAATGGGATGTCGGAGGATTCAATTCCGTTTTATTGGGGACAAGAAAATATTGCGCTTATCAGCTTGAACACATTTGAGATGAAACCGATAGAGATCAACCGCTATGATATAGACGGCCAAATGATTGAGGAAGCGATAGGAGCGGTATCTCTCGGAGGGGGCGCAAGTAAAGACGGCGGCTTCTCCGCAACGGTACTGCTGGACTATGACAGGGGCTATGCCACCGGCTCTATGGAGTTTCACGACGACAAAACGCTTGACATAGATAAAGCGGTCACGTTTCTATGTGCGGAATGTTTGAACGAGATTCTTCCGCAGGATATAGAGCAGTGCTTCGGCGTTGGGGTTATCAGCCTTGCCACAAAAGAGATCCATATATTCGAGCAGTGTGTCACAGGCTTCGGTCTGGGGGACTTTTATATTGACTGCGATTTGAAAGAGCCGTCTCGCGGCTCATGCCAGATGAGCCTTTTCATCGTCTACTGCCCAATACGCTATGAAGAAAGATCGTGACGCCCCTCCAATCCCTTATGTGTATGGGAGGATGCAGCCGGCAAAGGCGGGAAACGCTGCAAACAAGCGGAAAGCGGACCTTCCTTATCCTTTCAGCGAGACATAAGGACCCTTTCCCGGTTTCCATAAAAGGAAAAAGTTTTTTGCAGGAAATGTAGCGGGAAAAAGTCTGTATACAGGGGGTTGTAAGTAAAATCCAAACCTGCTATAATTGCTATTGTAAAAAAGTGCGGACCGGCAGCAGACGGTCCGCATCCATCGCAAGCCGGCAGAGGAATAGTCCTCTGCCGACTTTCTTAGCGGCTGTCATAGACAGGCCGCTTTTTTCATACTCTTGTCCAAAAGGGGGAATGTGGCATGATGGAAAAGGATCTGGAACTCATGCGGGAAATGGATGTACGGGAGATCGACCCTGACACGCTCCCGGATATTGCGGATATTCGGGTGGATACATCGCTGCCGCCGGAGCAGCGGATGGCCAGCGTCCTCCAGCAGATGAACGGGAATCCCTACTTTTTCCGCAGCGGGAGCCTGATCGTCAAGACCTCTTTTCGCGGAGAGGCCCGGCTGCAAACTCTTCTGGAGAACTGCCTGGAGACATTGTAACCAAAAGCGCAATGGATATAGCCGCGCCGGATCTGAAAAATCAGGCTGGACAATCCACCGAGATTCTGTTATACTGGCGGTGGATCAAATCAGACAGCTCTGTGAAAGCACTTTCTGACCGGAGCGGCTTTTTGCCGCAATATCAGGTTAGGAGGCTTGTTTTCATGGAGTTTTTTTCGTGCCCCGAAACAGGGACATACCTCTGTTACGCCTATGGCCGTCTTTCCAAAAAGGATGCGGAAAAGGCGCGGAGGGAGAATGACGAAAGCAACAGCATTAAGAATCAGCGGGATCTGATTCACGAGTATATTGACCGGCACCCGGATCTGACGCTCTGTATGGAGGGCTATGACGACAATTATACCGGGACCAACTTTGACCGTCCGCATTTTCAGGAGATGATCCAGGCGGTGGAGGCGGGAAAAGTGAACTGCATCATCGTAAAGGATCTTTCCAGGTTCGGCCGGGAACACTTGGACGCTGGAAAATATATTCTGAGACTGTTTCCCGCTCTGGGCATCCGGTTTATCGCCATCACAGATGGCTATGACAGCGCCCGCCAGGACGCTTCTTCTCATATGCTCGTTTCGTTCAAAAATTTAATGAACGATAACTATTGCCGGGATGCGTCCATCAAAATCCGCAGCCATCTGGATGTTCGGCGCCGCAACGGAAAGTTTATCGGCTCCTTTGCGGCCTACGGCTATTTTAAGGACCCGGAGGATAAAAACCACCTGCTGATCGACGACGAAGCCGCCGCTGTGGTGCGGGACATCTTCGCGTGGAAGATCAGCGGCATGAGCAATCAGGGGATTGCTGACAAACTCAATCACCTGGGCATCCTCTCGCCCATGGAATACAAGCAGGCCAACGGTATCAAATATGGCTGCGGGTATAAGGTCCATTCCAAGGCCCTTTGGTCCTCCGTTGCCGTCCGGCGTATTTTGACCAGCGTGGTTTATCTGGGCGTTATGGAGCAGGCAAAACGGACGACCCCCAATTACAAGGTTAAACGGGAGATCCAACGCCCCCAGGGTGAGTGGATCAGGGTAGAAGGCACCCATGAGCCGATTATTTCACAGGATGATTTTGACTTGGTGGCCAGGCTCTTGCTGCTGGACACCCGCTCCGCACCCGGAGAAACGGTCGTTTACCCGCTGGCAGGTCTGCTGTACTGCGGGGATTGCCACAGCAGCATGGCCCGCAAGAGTTCCATCACAGACCAGCAGACTTACCACTATTACATCTGTGGCGGATATAAGCGTGACCGCAAAAGCTGTACTACCCACTCCGTCCGTACCGTTGAACTGGAGCAGGCCGTTTTGGACGGCATCAACCTCCATATCCAGTCCGTTGCCGATCTGCGTCAGGCTCTGGAGGCCATCAGCCGCAGGCCCGCGCAGAAGCTGGAGGTCTCCAAACTGAACCGGCGCGTGGATGCGTTGCAGAAGGAAGTGGAAAAGGCAAGGGAGCTGAAAGACGCGCTGTACCGCCGGTATGCCATGGGTGAGATCGAGCTGGAAGATTTCCGGGAGTTCAAACGGATCTTTGAGCAGGACTGCCAAAAGGCGGAGCAGGCCATGGACGCGCAGCGGGCACAACTGGACGCTATTTTGAAAAGCGGTTCCCCTACCAGTCCGTGGATCGACTATTTCCGGCAGTTTGGCCGGGTGGAAGAATTGACCCGTCCCATTGCAGTAAAGTTAATTGACCAAGTGCTTGTTTATGAGGGCGGGCGCGTCGAGATCGTGTTCCGCTATCAGGCCGAATATGAAATGGCGCGTCAGTTCCTCTCCATTCACACTCAGGGGAGCGAATGGAGGGAGGCGGTCTAACATGGCGAGAAAAAGCAGGAAGGCATCTATTCAGGCAGTGCTTGGCGGAGCACCTTTGCTGGTATCGGAAAGTGCCGCGATGCGGACGGCTATATGGAATACCGCCGGTTACGCCCGGCTGTCCATCATGGAGACCCGGGACAGGAAGGACAGCGAAGCCCTTTCCAATCAAAAGGATCTCTTGTGTGGGTATATCGGCCAAAAACAGGACCTGAAACTCTGCGGCCTGTACGCGGATAACGGAGAGACTGGGACGAACTTTGACCGTTCGGACTTCCAGCGGCTCATGGCCGATATTCAGGCTGGGAAAATTAACTGCATCGTGGTAAAGGACCTGTCCCGTTTTGGCCGCAACTATGTGGAGGCCGGGAACTATCTGGAACGTGTTTTTCCGTTTTTAGGAGTCCGCTTTATCTCCATTTCTGACGGCTACGACAGCACTGCGGCCAACGCCGGCGATATGCTGGCAATCGCGCTGAAAAATCTGGTCAATGAAGCTTATTCCATGGACATCTCCCGGAAGTCGGGAAGTGTACTGTTGGAAAAGCAGAAGCGGGGAGAGTTTATCGGGGCTTTTGCCGCCTACGGCTATCTGCGAAACCCAGAGGACCCTCATAAAATTATTGTTGACCCGGAGACAGCTCCCATTGTCCGAGAGATATTCCGCAGGAGAGCAGACGGTGAAGAAGTGCGTGCGATTATGCGCTGGCTTAATACTGAAAATATCCCGTCTCCCTGTTCATACCGCTATCAGAAAGGTATTTGTCTGGATAAAAGATACTCTGATGGGCAAGCAAAACCATGGATGCAGGGGACTTTGAAAAGAATACTGGAGAATCTTACTTATCTGGGCCATATGGTACAGGGACGGCGGCGCTCGCAGTTTTACGCCGGGATACCGGACCGGCGGCTGCCCCAGTCGGAATGGATCATCGTGGAGAATACCCATGAACCCCTCGTTGACAGGGAAACCTTTGACAGGGTGCAGGCGCTCCGGCAGGCCGACAAAGAAAAATACCATGCGAACCTGGGCAAATACGATCATTTGGGCACAGAGGAAAACATTTTTCGCGGTTTAGTCTTTTGCGGGGATTGCGGCCGTCCGATGGTGCGCTATAAAGAAGTAAGCCATGAGAAAAAGGTGTTTTATCGGTTTATCTGCCCCAATTATGCTGATTTAGTGGAACGAAGCGGATGTGCTTATAAATACCTTCCAGTGGATGATTTGAAAACTGTCCTGAGCCGGCTGATTGCCCAAGAGGTCTCCTTGGCAGCAGACGCCGCCGCCTTGCTGAGTAAGCAGAGAAGCAGTACCGTCTCCGTAGCCAGCCAGGAGCTTTCCCGGGCCTCGTCTGAACGAGCCAGCTTGGATGTGCTGCGGGAACGCCTTATGCGGGATTTGCTGGCAGGTGTTTTGAGTAAAGAGGACCATGATCGCATGAAGCGGAAATACGCACAGGAAGGGCAGGAATTGGACAAGCGGATCGCACAGCTTCAAAAGGCCCAGCGCCGGGAAAAGGAGCTGTTGACCACCCAGAATCCTTGGCTTATGGTATTCCGGCAGCATACCGGGGAAATCCAGTTGACAGATAAACTGGTACATACTCTGGTAGAACGGATTACCGTATATGAAAACAACCGCGTGGAAATCTGCCTCAAATACCAAGATGAACGGGCGGCCCTTCTTGACGCGCTGGAGCAGCATGGCAAGGAGGTGAGCGCGTAAATGCGGGGCTTAGGGAAGTATATCCGGCTGTCCGATCAGGACGATGATTGCCGTCCGGGAGAAAAAACCGAGAGCAACAGCGTGGCGAATCAGCGTCTGCTTCTGGACCAGTTTATTGCCAACGATCCCGAACTGGCGGGGTGCCGCGCTCTGGAATTTCTGGATGACGGACACACAGGAACGAATTTCGACCGGCCCGGCGTGCAGGCTTTGTTTGCGGCGGTCCGTCATAGAGAGATCGACTGCATTATCGTAAAGGACCTCTCCCGTTTTGGCCGGGACAGCCTGGAAGTGGGCGAATACCTGGAAAGGGTCTTTCCGCTGCTTCAGGTGCGTTTTATTGCGGTCAACGACGGTTTTGACAGCCGGAAAAAACAGTATGGGACAGCGGGCGATCTGGACATCGGCGTGCGGAATCTAATCAACGAACTATATAGCCGAAATGTGTCCGTTAATGTACGAACCGCAAAACGGCAATACGCCGCTCGTGGTGAATGTATTGCGGCATACCCTTTTTACGGCTACGTCAAAGGGGCAGAAAATCGCCGTCAGCTTGAAATTGACCCGCCTGCCGCAGATACGGTCCGCATGATTTTCCGCCTGTGGCTGGAAGGCCATTCTACGGCGGATATTGCGGAATCGCTGAACGCCCGGCAGGTCCCTTCGCCCTCCATGCGTAAGCGGCAGCTTGGCGCAAAGCGGGCAAACTGGAGCAAACTGCGGGAGGAAGTCCCCTGGACAGCATCGGCAATTCGGATTATCCTGCAAAATGAGCGATATACCGGCAAGCTGATTAGCATTCGCACAATGCGAAAAGAAATCGGCAAGCGAGAACAAGCAACAGTCCCCAAGGAGGACTGGATCGTTGTGCCTGATGCGTTTGAGGCAATTATTTCTGAGGATGATTTTCACCGGGCGCAAGCGCTTTTTCGTACTGTACCTCGGACACTGGCGACGCCGGTTAAGAAAAGTAATACCCAACCGCTGTTTTCCCGGAAAGTGTTTTGCGGTGTATGTGGATTGGGCCTGTCTCGCCAAAAAGCAAGCCGGCCATATTATCGGTGCAATGCGCCCAAGGGTCCGCTTACGGAACGGTGTAAGGCGATCCGGATTTCCGAAGAGGATTTGAAAGCGTATGTTTTGGAAGAGATTCGGAACCATGCCGCCGCTGCCTGCGTTGAAAAACCGGCTGACATAGCGGCGGATGCAGGCGCCATCCAGGATAGGATCACTGCATTGGAGCAGAAAATCGAAAAGCATTGGTCCGCGAAGAAGGACGCTTTTGTAAAGCGAAACGGCGGGCTGATTTCTCAAGCGGAGTTTGACCGTATTTCCGCAGAGAGAGGTAGGAAAATCCAGCAGCTGCGGGCAGAACTGGAATCTCTGAATCATACCGTTGCGACAGCGCGGCTGCCAGCGCCTCAAAATCCCGATAAGCTGACCGATGCTGCCGGTGCGAAGGAGCTGACCCGCGAAATGATGGATGAGTTAATTCGGTCTATTCATGTGTTTGAGGACGGACGGATAAAGACTGTGTGGAACGCCCCGGAGGGCGTAGGAAAGATGGTACAGGCTCCGTTCGGAAAAGGAGAAGCAGAATGAAGGTTTTTATTTATCATCGTATAGACAGCAGCAGTCTAAATGATATGGACCGGGAGCTGATGAACTGCCATCTCAGCTGCTTGAAAAAGGCCGCAGAGCGTCATGGACATACAGTTGTGGGGATGTTTCATGATTTTGCAAACGGGCTTTCCCTCGAACGGCCTGGGCTTGGTTCCCTTCTGGATGCCGTTGATGGTAGAAGCGCTGAGGGTGTCGTGGTAAAGGACTTTTCCAGAATTGGCCGAGATGGGTTTACGGCGAAGCAGATCCAAAGGCGGCTGAGGTCGGCAGGATGCCGCGTCTTTGTCGAAGGTGATTTCCGCAGGAAAGGATGTGACTGAGTGGGATCTCTGTGCTATATGTGTCCGCAGTGGAATGACTGGCTGGGGCGATGTGACGCTCCATTCTGGTGCCCCGATAAAGAGGCCGTCAACGCTTCTTACGATACATTTTTTTCAGAGGATCTGATTCCTGATTCTGAAAGCGGTAACTTTACTATATGAAACCATAAAAATTTGTCAAATTTTTTGTTGTTTCCCTCTTGACACTTTCAGACGAGGGTATTTCCGGGACAAGCACAAAAAAGCGGGATAGTTTCAATCGGATGATCGCGGAAGCCAAAGCGGGGCGCTTTGACTTCATCATCACGAAAGAAATATCCCGCTTTTCCCGTTCTACTCTGGACAGCATCCAGTACACACAGGAGCTTCTGGAGCATGATGTGGGCGTATTCTTTCAGAACGACAACATTAACACCTTGGACAGTGACAGCGAGTTCCGGCTGGTGGTCATGGCCGGGGTTGCGCAGGACGAAGTGCGAAAGCTCTCCGAGCGGCTGAAATTCGGCTTCCGGCAAGCTATTAAAAACGGTCATGTGCTGGGTAACGATAAATTGTGGGGCTACGATAAGAAAGACTGCGTACTGACGATCAACGAAATGGAAGCCCAGGCGGTACGGCGGATCTTCGATCTCTATGCCAACCAGCAGTTAGGTGTCCGGCGAATCTCACAAGTGTTGTATGATGAGGGATTCACCAGCCGGAAAGGGAACGAGTTCAACTCACTGACCATCCGGCATATCCTCTGCAATCCCAAGTATAAAGGCTGGTATTGCGCCAACAAATCTCAAACGGTGGACTACCGCAGCAAGCGGAAAATATTCCTGAACGAGGACGAGTGGGTCATGTACCCGGACCCATCCATCCCTGCCATCGTATCAGAAGAGTTATGGGATCGGGCCAATGCTCTTTACAAACGCCGCAGCGAACAGGCACGTACCCACCAAAGCAGGGCAGAGTTTCACAACCGTTACCCCTACAGCGGCAAAATCATCTGTGAAGAGCACGGAACCAGCTTCCATCGCCATACGATCAAGAGCAAGTCCGGGGAAAAAGAGGTCTGGCAGTGCAAAATCTACCACGCAAAGGGGAAGTCCGCCTGCTCGGCACCGCAGCTGCGAACAACAGAGCTGAATCAGATTATGGCGCAGATATTTAATCAGCTTGCAAAAAACAGGCAGGCAATCGTGGACGCGGTGGTGAAGGTCATCCAGGCCGTTCCAGATGAGTATGACTATGCCAGGGATGCACAGCGGCTGGAAGCTGAAATTACGGATTTATCCGCTAAAAAAGACCGGCTGCTGGAATTGAGCATTGCCGGAGCAATCACTGTTGCGGAATTCAAACGCCGCAATGATAGCTTTAACAAACAGATACAGGGTCGGGAGGACCAGATGGAAGCATTGCAGGCAGAGGAAGAGAAAAGCAGATGCTCAAAAGAGCAGCTTGCCGCAATCAAAGCCGCTGTTGAACAAGAGCTGTCCTTTAGCAGCGGAATAAATTCTGCCTTGGTAACAACAATCCTTGACCGCATTGTAGTCAAAAGAGAGAGCACCAAAGAAAGTATTCACCTTGACATTCATCTGAAATTCGGCGGCCCGTGGGAGGCCGCTTTCCAGCGGGAAAAATCCTCCCTTGTGGGTATCCGTTTAAGAAATATTACACCCAGAGTGTGGACCAGGACGATTTGATCTCCATCGGAACCATCGGACTGATCAAGGGCATTTCTAGTTATAAACCGGAGAAAAACGTGCGGCTTGCTACCTATGCGGCCAGGTGCATTGAAAATGCTATCCTCTCGCAACGGCTCCACATTCCCCCCTTCAGCCGCTTCATCAAAATTTTCTTCTTCGCTATTTTTTGACGTTATTTCCCCAATTCCGATTGGTGTTTCTGGAAATTCATACTTATAATTTGATCCAAACAGAACGAGGTGAGCATTCTTTCCATCCCAAATGACTTGTTTTACAATCGTGCGGATTGCTGCGCGTTTTTGTTCTACTGTCATTTGGTCTACCGTGTTTTTGAAAGTTGACAGCATCTGGGCCAAGAGATCAAACTCTATTTCTGACCAAGCATTGCTTGAGGTCAGCTCTTCCAGTTCTGCTAAGCGCCGTTTTAGAGCTTCACCTTTATTATGCAAGTCATCAATCTGTTCCATAATGTAGTCTTCCGCAGAAGTACCAGATGCTTTTCCTAACGCAGAGACCAATCCTTTGATTTCATCGCCATTTTCAGAAATTTTACTTTTTAGCTCGGCAATCTCATTGTCATATTCTTGCCTGTCACCCATTAAGACTTGTTTGCTGCGCTCTAACTGGCGAAAAAGGTCCGAATGATCCTCGCTCAGCAATTTCAACTGCTCAATGACATCCGCATCCAAAATATTTCCGTTGCAATTTTTTATGTTGCAGATATGGCTTCTGCTGCGCTCTTTTGTGGAGCACAAATAGGTGTAAATTAAATCTCCCTTTGTGTTTACTCGCTGAGATATTTTTGGACGCATATAATCGCGGCAGTTTCCACAGACCAGCAACCCAGAGAGCAGCGCAACATTACTGCGTGGTTTCTTGTAGCTCTTGGATTTATTTCGTTCCAAAATTTTCTGTACCTTTACCCATGTAGCTCCTTCGATTGCGCCTTCGTGCTTGCCAACGGATACAATCCATTCCTCCATTGGCTTGATCTGGTTTGCCTTTCCAGGTTGCTGCAAAGTGCGGTTGTAGGCCATAATGCCATGAACGCCATCAAACTCTTCTTTATCCGAAAACAAATCAACATTCTTTTCTTTCAGATAATTGTAGGCAAATTCATCTGCAATCATATATACCGGGTTTGAGAGTATCCCCTTAATGGCAAAACGGGTAAACTGATTTCCATATTTAGTGCTATATCCATTTTGCAACAGGAATGTTTCTGTTTTCGTCAAAGAACCAGTTTCAAGAAATTTATCGAAAATGAGCTTAACAAGGTGGATTTCTTTAGGGACAGTTTTCAGTTTACAGGCTTTCTTGGTTTTTCCATCAATGGTTACACTGGATACGCTTTCCGACTGATAGCCTGTAGGTGGAACTCCACCTAGCCAACGCCCTGTTTTCGATAGCTCGTGCATATTGTCACGGATTCGTTCAGCAATCGTTTCACGCTCCAGCTGAGAAAAAACAGAAGAAATATACATCATGGCTCGTCCCATAGGAGAAGATGTATCAAACTGCTCCTTTATGGAGATAAAGTCAATTTTCATTCCATTCAGTTTTTCAATCAGTTTTGCAAAATCTCCGATATTACGGCTGATTCGGTCAAGACGATAGACGACAATGGCTTGAAATTCTTTTTCCTTTGCCTCAGCCATCATTTTTTTGAACTGAGGGCGTTCCAGGTTGCCTCCAGAGAAACCTTCATCTTCATATACCAAAACACGATTAGCTGCATCTTCTCCGAAATGTAAGCGTATGTACTGTTTGCACATTTCTATTTGGTTTTCAATACTTTCACCTTTGCCGGTAAACTTCGATTTTCGAGAGTAAATCACAATTTGCCCTGTATCTTTCATTTTGTGGCACCTCCGTTGCGGTACAATTTCAATTATTTTATAACATAATGGACCGTTTTTGTAAAGGGGGAATGGATAAAACACATCTAAAAATATTCAGACAAATAAAATGATCTGCAAAAGTTTCTACCTGTTTGCCGGCAGAAAATTCCGCCGGCGAGGACTTTTGTTTCACTAAAATCCTGCGGGAGCTAACGCCCTGGCCGCTGACGATAGGCGGCCAGGGCGTTTTTTTGCTTTTTGCCGCAAAGAAAAGGAGGCTGCCAAAATGTCGCTGGAATTAGCGTATTTCTACGGCAGTGAAGCCGAGCAGTACAGCTTTTACCGCATCCCCAAGGTCTTACTCACGGACCGGCGCTATAAAGGCGTGTCCATGGAGGCCAAGGTGCTGTACGGCCTGATGCTGGACCGCATGGGCCTGTCCGTCAGAAACGGCTGGTTGGACGACGAAGGCCGGGTATATATCTACTTCACGCTGGATGATGCGCTGGCGATGCTGGGCTGCGGCAAGGATAAAGCTGTCCGGTTGTTCAAGGAGCTGGACGCATCCGGTGGCATCGGTCTGATTGAGCGCCGCAAGCAGGGGCAGGGCCGTCCGGCGCGGATTTACGTCAAGAACTTCACCCTGCCGCCAGACTCCGAAGAATGTACGCCGGCTCCGGCCCCAGAAGAACCGCCGGCTCAGACTTCTGAAAAACCGAAGTCTACACTTCGGGGTACGTCCGCCGCCTTGACTTCTGAAATTCCGAAGTCTGCACTTCTGGGAAGCAGAAGCCTAGACTGCGGAAAAGCCGCCGCAAATAAGACTGATAAGAATAATACTGAATTGAGTGATACTGAGCTATCTATCCATCCCCCAGCCCCCACGTCGTCTCCGGGCCGCCGATGGAGGACCAGCCGGGATAGGATGGATCAGATAGACGCTTACAGAGTATTGATCCATGAGAACATCGACTACGGGGCTCTGCTCCGTGACCATCCCTACGACGCGGACCTGATAGACGGCTATGTGGAGCTGATGGTGGAGGTCTGCTGTACCCAGCGGGAAGCTGTCCGGGTTAACCAGGAGGAGCTGCCTGCCGCAGTTGTCCGCAGCCGGTTTCTGAAGCTGAACCGGGAACATATCCTATACGTCATGGAGGCCATGCAGAGAAATACCACGCAGGTGGCAAACATCCGGGCCTATACCCTCTCGGCGCTCTACAACGCGCCGGTGACTATTGGGCAGTATTACACGTCTCAGGTCAGCCACGATATGGCCCAGGACTGGGAGGTGGGAACATGAAAATTGGCCTTGTGGATGTAGACGGCCACAGCGGATTTCCCAATTTGGCTCTCATGCGGCTGTCGGCCTGGCATAAGGCCCGAGGCGATGACGTGGAATGGTGGGACGGCTTCACCCACTACGACCGGGCGTATTTGTCCAAGGTGTTCACGTTTACCCCGGACTTCGATACCGTGATCGACGCGGACGAAATCATCACTGGCGGAACCGGCTACAAGGACTATACCAGCCTGCCGTCCGAAGTGGAGGCCACCCCGCCGGATTACAGCATCTACCCACACTACCAGCGGGCTGTTGGCTTCCTGACCCGTGGGTGCGTCCGTGACTGTCCCTGGTGTATCGTCCCTCGCAAGGAGGGCTATATCCACCCGGCGGCCACCTGGGAGAAAATTAGACGCCCGGACAGCCGTGAGATCGTCTTTCTGGACAACAATGTTTTGGCCTCTGAACATGGCCTGGAGCAGATTGACCGCATGGGCGGCGAGCCGGTGTGGGTGGACTTCAATCAGGGCTTGGACGCCCGGCTGATTACCCCAGAGAGCGCCGCGCTTCTGGCCGGCCTCCACTGGATACGGTTCGTCCGCCTGTCCTGCGACACCAGCGCCATTCTGCCAGTCATCGAGCAGGCCACGGCCTATCTCCGTGAGGCTGGGGTGGCCCCATCCCGGTTCTGGGCCTATGTGCTGGTGCAGGATGTACCCGACGCCCACCGGCGCGTGTTGGCTCTGGAGAAAATGGGGATCACGCCCTTTGCGCAGCCCTATCGGGACTATGACGGTGGGGAACCGCCCAACGAGCAGAAAGCCTTTGCCCGTTGGGTCAATATCAGGTCTGTCCACAACTCATGTACCTGGGAAAATTATAACGATGCAAGGAGGAGAACACGAAATGGCAGGTAAACGCACGAAAAAGGCTCCGGCGGAGGATTCCCGCTACCACGACACTTGGAGGCTGCTGAAAAAGTACCGGGATGTGGTATGGAGCATGGAATTGTCCGTCCAGCAGGTGAAAAAGGAATTTGAGATCGAGTACGGCAGGACCATTGAGGACTTCCTGGAGTCCGCCTATCTGGCCGGGGCCGATCTGGGCGGCACCAAATTTGAGAATTATGCCCGGTGCATCGAGCGGAGCAACCAGATGCTCAAACTGCTTGACAATGCGGTGAATATCCTCCGCACCCGGCACAAGAGCGGCGAAACCTATTACTGGCTGTTGTACCATACCTTCTTATCCCCTCAGCAGCTGGACAATGTAAACGAGATCATCGAACAGCTCCAGCCGCACATTCGGGACATCAGCCGGGCTACTTACTATCGAAAGCGGGAACAGGCGGTGGCGGCTTTGAGTTCCATCCTCTGGGGCTATTCCTCCAAGGACTGTTTGGCGCTGCTGGATGATTTTTTCCCCGATGTGGAGACGGAAATTTAATTTTAAGCTCCCATGAGACAAAATTGGGACGGTTTTGATACAGAATTGAGACGGTTTTGAAATTGACATGGGAATCCATATATGTTAGACTAAGTATGCTCAAAACTGTAATCACAAGTGAAAACGACAGCGGGAGGACGCCGAGGGGCGTCTTTTTTCATGCTCCCGCCGCAAAGGACAGCGCCCAACGCTATGGGCGCTGTTTTCGTTTTCCGGGACAAAAAAGGAGGTAATTGATTGAACCGAAAAACCACGCTCTCTGAAACACCGCAGAAAAAGCATCGTGACTACGGGCGCATCCTCTATACGGGCTTCCTTGGAACCTGCATGACGGCGGTGCTGGCCCAGCCCGCCCTGGCCGCCGACACCCTCTGGACCAAGGCAAGTGAGGTAATGAAGGACGTCTACACGCAGATCCTGGGTATCTCCACCATCGCCGCCATCGTGACGGCGGCTGTGGCCTTGGTGATGATGAATTTCTCCCGCTCGGGCCGGACGGTGGATGAATCCCGGGCCTGGCTCAAGCGCATCGTCATCACCTGGATCATCCTCAACTCCCTGGGCTTCATCATGTCCTACATTACTCCCTTCTTTGCCGGCGGACAGTGGAACCCGTAACCGTCTATGGGCATCTTAGACGGCATTGTGGAGTGGATCGCGGAACAAGTTATGCACGGCCTGGACCTGATCAACACATCAGTTTTGGGCGCGCTGGGCTGCGACATGAGCGTGTTCCTGCGATACTTCCCGGCGGCGGAGACCATGTACGACATCTTTGTGGCGCTGGCAATCGGCCTGATCCTCTTGATATGGGTATGGAACCTGTTCAAGAACTTCGGCATCGGTGGAGGCGGCGAGGCGGAGGACCCGGTAAAGCTGAGTATCCGTTCCGTCGTGTTCATTGTCCTGGCTTACTATTCCAATCAAATCGTGGACATTGCGCTGGACATCGGCGGCACGCCCTACGACTGGATATTGACTTCCGCGCTGCCCAACCTGAGTTTCGCGGACTTCAATTCCGTCCTGCTGACCATCATCGGCGTATGCGCCAACGGCGCTGTGGCTCTGATCGTGCTGATCTTGCTTCTCATTCTAGCCTGGAACTACTTGAAATTACTGTTCGAGGCGGCGGAGCGGTATGTGCTGCTGGGTGTGCTGGTTTTCACCGCGCCGGTGGCCTTTGCAATGGGCGCGTCCCAGGCCACGTCCAACATCTTCAAAAGCTGGTGCCGGATGTTCGCGGGGCAGATTTTTCTGCTGCTGATGAACGCCTGGTGCCTGCGGCTGTTCGTGAGCATGGTGGGGGCGTTCATTGCCAACCCGCTTTCGCTCTGACAGGAGGAAATCTATGAAGAAATCCAAACGAATTTTGACCGTCCTCTTCCTGGCTGTGCTGGTTATTTCAGTGCTGTGCGTCCCGGCCTTTGCCCTCACCGAGAGCGAAGTGGAGGCCCAGGTGGCGTCATCCGGCAAGGAGGCCGTCACCGGGAACGTGCTGATCTGGTTCCTGTGTGCCGTTGCGTTCCTGAAAGTCTCGCAGAAGATCGACAGCTTTATGGCAACGCTGGGAGTCAACGTGGGCCGCACCGGCGGCTCCATGCTGGCCGAGGCCATGATCGCCATGCGGGCCGTCACAATGGTCGTGGGCGGTGGACATGGGGCCGGTGCTGGCCGGGCCGGTTCCGCCGCTGGCAGTGCGGCGGGCAAGTCCGGCTCCTCCGGGATGACCGGATTTTTCAAGGGCGGCCTGATTGGAATGGCT
The DNA here is from genome assembly GCA_910588045.1 of uncultured Oscillospiraceae bacterium. GTDB lineage: Bacteria > Bacillota > Clostridia > Oscillospirales > Oscillospiraceae > Pelethomonas. The sequence goes on from CAJUPS010000003.1 coordinate 58,989, forward strand.
GGCCGGCATATCACCAACAGCGCAGTCAGAACGGCCACGACCCAGACCTCCGCCGTCCATACCGCCCAGAACCAGGTACAACAGGCGGCGGCTTCCACTGCCGCAGCCGCGCAAACAGCGTCTGACGCCCACATCAACAGTGAGGTACACACCGGCGGCGCGTCCATCCATACGGAGAACGGCGTCTCTGCTGGTATTCCGCCCCAGGAGGGAGTTATCCTCACTGGCAGCGAGCCGTCTCCCACCATTCCATCGGCGGATCAGACATTACAGGCGGGCAGTATGCCGTCTGGCAGTATTCCCGCCAATACGCCCCAATCCCAGGAGGGCGGCGGGACCGTTCCCCAGACAGGTCCCCTGGAAAGTGCGCCGCCTGCCAGTCCCATTCCCAGCGGGCCGCCGCCCCAAGAAGGGGTCATCCTCACCGGCAGCGAGCCGCCCGCTGCCATTCCCCAGACAGACCCGGCACCTCAAAGCGTTGGTACGCCGCTTGAAAGCGTTCCGCCCGATATGTCCCAACCCCAGGAGGGCATCGTGCTCACTGGCGGCGAACAGTCCGTACACGCGACCCAGGCCGAAAATATATTCGGCGGCGGCACGGAGGGCACTGTCCATGTAAACAATACGGCGGTTGCCGGAGGCGGACAGCACACACAGGCCCACACCGAACAGGTACGGACCTCCCATACCTCCGCCTCCAGCGAGAAGGTGCAGACCAACCGCTTCCAGGCAGGCGCGGGGGGACGGCCCACCTTGGGCGGCATGGTGTTCTCCCGCTCTCTGGCAGCTGGCGGCAGTTTTGCGAATGATGTCATCGGCACTGTGGCGCGGGGAGAGGTGGCTGGCAGTATTACCGGCGACATGGCGGCCCAGTCCCTGTCCTCGTATATGGGCTATGCCTCTCCCGGCATTGGAAGCCGGGACGCCCCCATCTACTCCGATGTGGAGATTGGTCGGGGCCGGATCACCGGCGTAGAAACCGTGTCGGGAGCGAGCGAAGGTCTTTCCTTTGCGATGTACCATGTGGATCAGTACACCGCTCCTTCTGGTGACTATACCAAAATTGTCTCCGCCGACGGGACCCAGTGGTACAAGCAGTACGCCCAGGACGCTGTGGAGCGCAAGCCTTACATGGCTCCGGACGATACTGTGGCCTACCATGAGCGCATCATCAAAAAACTTCCCGACCCGCCCAAGCGCAAGGATCGGATATAAGGAGGGCTTATGCGGCAAGAAGAACGGGATGTTTATATCATCCCTCCCAATTTCATTGAGGGCGGTACGCTGATGGGCGGGATGTTCAAGACCCGCAATGTGATCGAGGCCGGCATCCTGGGCGCTTTGACAGGGGTGCCGGTCTTGAAACTGCCCTTTTCCCTCACCACCCGTATCATCGTCCTGTGCCTGACCACCCTGCCCCTGGTGCTGGTGGCCCTGATCGGCATTGGCGGCGGCAGCTTGTCCGAGTTCATCCTCCAGTTTTTCAGCTTTCTCCACAACCGGCGGACGCTGGACAGGGACGGCGCAGACCGTGGAAAAAAGAGCTTGCTCCCCAGCTGGGGCCACAGCGCCCCCAAGGAGGAGGCCGAGAGCGAAATGCCCAAGAGCCGGAACCGTGTGGAGGTTGATTTCAAGGAGCGGAAGGTGGACCGGTTCAAGACCTTCCTGGTCCCGGAGGTGAAACCCCTCAATCCGCTGGCGGACTATGTGCCGGTGGAGACCATCAAGCATGGCGTCATCTATACCCGTGACCACCGCTATGTGAAGATACTGGAGGTGGTTCCGGTCAACTTCCTGCTCCGCAGCGCCCAGGAACAGCGCAGTATCATCTACTCCTTTATCAGCTACCTCAAAATCGCGCCGGTCAAGGTGCAGTTTAAGGTGCTGACCAAGCGTGCGGACATCGACCGCCATGTGCAGGCGGTGCGCCGGGAGCTGGAGCGGGAGACCGACCCCCACTGCCGGATGCTCCAGGAGGACTATCTGCGGCTCATTCGTCAGCTGGGCTCCAGAGAGGCCATCACCCGGCGTTTCTTCCTGATTTTCGAGCATGAACCCCTCCCCGGCACCAAACGGGGCCACGAAGAGGAGGAAGCTATCGCCTCCCTCCAGACCGCTGCCCGCACCGCCGCCAACTACCTGCGCCAATGCGGGAATACGGTTGTGTTGAACCACGATGACGAAAGCGAGGCCACGGCGGAGGTGCTGTACCACGTTCTCTGCCGTCAGGAGAGCAATGAGCGCCCCTTTGAGGAAAAGGCCAAGCAGGTGGTGGCCGAGTATCTGACCGCCGGACGGCCTGTGGACCAGATCCCGGTGAATGAGTTCTACGCCCCCAACCACATCGACCTGTCCCACGGGCGGCACATCTGCATTGACGGTGTGTACTACGCCTATCTGCTGGTCCCCTCCGGCGGCTACAAGACCCAGGTGCCAGCGGGCTGGCTCAGTCTGCTGGTAAACGCTGGAGACGGCATCGACCTGGATATGTTCCTCACCCGTCAGCCGAAAGACCGGATGATTCGGAAGTTGGGTCAACAGCTGCGTATCAACCGCAGTAAGATCAAGGAGACCAGCGACACCAACACCGACTTTGATGACCTGGACGGGGCCATCCGCAGCGGCTATCTGCTAAAAGACGGCCTGAGCAACAATGAGGATTTTTACTACCTCAATCTGCTTGTCACCATCACCGCCGCCAACGTGGAGGACCTGGAGTGGAAGTGTGCGGAGATGAAAAAGCTGCTGCTCAGTCAGGATATGGACGTACAGACCTGTTCCTTCTGTCAGGAACAGGCTTTTTTGTCCTCGCTGCCCTTAGTTTCGCTGGAGAAACACCTCTTTGAGCGGTCCAAGCGCAATGTCCTCACCCTGGGGGCGGCCAGCTGCTATCCCTTTACCAGCTATGAGATGTGTGATGACAACGGTATTCTGCTGGGAGTGAACAAGCACAACAACTCCCTGATCATCGTGGACATCTTTGATTCCCGTGTCTACAAAAACGCCAATATCGCCATTCTGGGCACCAGCGGCGCGGGCAAGAGCTTCACCATGCAGCTGATGGCGACCCGTATGCGGCGAAAAGGCATCCAGGTATTTATCGTGGCCCCGCTAAAGGGCCATGAGTTCCACCGGGCCTGTTCCAACATCGGCGGGGAGTTCATCCAGATTTCCCCGGCCTCCAAAAACTGCATCAACGTCATGGAGATCCGCAAGGTGGACAAGTCGGTGGACGAGCTGCTGGACGGCCCGGGCGTGGAGAAATCCCTGCTGGCGGCGAAGATACAGCGGCTCCACATCTTTTTCTCTCTGCTGATTCCCGACATGACCCATGAGGAGCGGCAGCTTTTGGATGACGCCCTGATCCGTACCTACGCAAAGCTGGGCATCACCCATGAGAACAACACCCTGGACGACCCGGCCGACCCCAGCCGCTACCGGACCATGCCGGTGCTGGGCGATCTCTACGAGGTGCTGAAGGAGTCCCAGGAAACCAGGCGGCTGGCAAATATCATCAACCGACTGGTCAACGGCTCCGCCCGCACCTTCAATCAGCCCACCAACGTGTCCCTGGACAACAAGTACACGGTGCTGGACATCTCCGAGCTGACCGGCGACCTGCTGACGGTGGGAATGTTCGTGGCTCTGGACTACGTTTGGGACAAGGCCAAGGAGAACCGCACCGAAGAAAAGGCCATCTTCATCGACGAGTGCTGGCAGTTGATCGGCGCCAACAGCAACCGTCTGGCCGCTGAATTTGTACTGGAGATTTTCAAAATCATCCGGGGTTACGGCGGCTCCGCTATCTGTGCCACCCAGGACATCAACGACTTTTTTGCCCTGGAGGACGGCAAGTACGGCAAGGGCATCATCAACAACGCCAAGACCAAAATTCTGCTGAACCTGGAGGACGAGGAGGCCCGGCGGGTCCAGTCCATTCTGCACCTGTCCGAAGCGGAGGTCATGGAGATCACCCACTTTGAGCGGGGCAGCGGCTTGATCAGCACCAACAACAATAACGTGACGGTGGAGATCAAGTGCAGCCAGACGGAAAAGGAGCTGATCACCACCGACCGCCGGGAACTCCAGGAGCTGCTGGACAAATCCGGCCAGCAGAGCGCCTAATGCGGAAGTAATACAGCGTTTATACGCATAACAGCCGAACCATGATTGTGGACAAAAATAATACGCCTGTAATACGGCGTTAATACGCACAGCGGATTTTAATGCGGAAATAATGCTGAATTAACACGCACAGCACCCAAACCGGCCCCAGAAGCAAGCAAAACAATACGCCTATAATACGGCGATAATACGCATAACGAGGTGAAAGCCCATGAAAACACGCGCACAGATCTACGAGCGGGAGGCCGCCGCCCTGCTGCGGGACATCTCTATGTACCGTGTGATGACGGAGAAACAGCTTCTTTTGCTGCATCCGGGGAAGGAGGACAAGGTGAAAAACCTGTTGGCCTACCTCGTCCGGCAGAACCGGGTCTGGCAGACAGACAGCTTTTACTGCGCCGCCCAGGACAGCCTGGAGGACATAGACCGGGGCCTGCTGGCCGCCATCTGGGTGCTGACGGACTTCATCGACCAGGTGGAATACCATTCTGTGGGCGATTATCCGGCCAAAATCATCTTTTTTGCGGATGGAGAGGTCTATGAGATCATCCACGCCGCCCAGGGGAAGGAGGTTTTGCTATCCCATGTGCTGGCCGACCCCGGGGAGCAGCCCTCCCGTTATCTGGTGCTGGTAGATGACCCGGAGCAGATTTCGGAGCTGCAAATCCCCAACGTCAACGGTTACTGTACCGTGTCCCCGGATGGGGATGTGAGCTATTACAGGAAGGAGTGACTAAAACCGCTTTGAACAGAAGCGCGATTTCCCAAAGAATTTCCTCTATTTTGGACGATATTCAGCGTTTGAACAGCGCCCTCTACGCCATGAATACCACGGACATCCAGCGATACCCGGATAATTACGAGGTTCTGTCCACTGACGCGGCGCTGAGGGCGGAGCGCATTGCCTGCCGGTTGCGGCACCTGATCTACGCCAGCACCAATGTCAAAAAGAATGAGTACCTGACCTCCGCCGCCGCCATGCAGGACATCCATATCCAGCAGAGAAACGGCATTGTTGAGATCACTTTACCCTGTCTGCTTCCCAAGCGAAGGCAGGCCCGGAGTACGGAGTATCTGACCGACCCGCTCACTGCCGCGCTGGAGCAGTATGTAAAATCCCATGTAGTCAAACGGTTCCTGCATTGTGTGGTGTGCTTCGCCCATGTCTATTGCCGGGACCTCCCGGACCGCCGTATCCGAGACTATGACAATCTGGAGATCAAGCAGTACCTGGACGCGGTAGCGGCCTGGTTCCTGATGGATGACGGCGGGCTCCTGTGCGACGCCTACCAGACGACCGAGCTGGGCAAGGCGGACTGCACCCGGATGTTCATTATGGAAAAGTCCCGCTTTCCTGCATGGCTGGAGGAGCGCGGGATGGCCCCGGAGGACGCGGCTGGCATCTGAAAAAGGAACGAAAAAAGTTCTCAATTTTGAAAAAATTCCATATCCCATTTTGGCCTTTTTCACGCCTCTTTATTGGTATATGGAAGTTTGGGCCGCAAAGCCTTGAAAATGAAGGGGCTCCGCCGGGGGAGGCAGCGGGAAAAATACCGAAGCCACAGTCCCTTCGGTAAAAAAGTTTATGGAAGGAGTCAGAAATCATGTCAAAGGCGGACGGGCGGGCGCTGCCCGCCCTGGACACATTTCCCGGCCTGGTTTTGACGCTTACCGCCCTGTCCGGCGAGCTGCCCGCCGCCCTGGTCAGCCGCCTCCCGGCCGCTGATACCTATAAGGAGTACGCGGTCAAACAGCTCAAACGGGACAATCTTCTGCGGACATTTTACCGCAATGGCGTCCGCGGCCTGCGCCTGACCGCCGCCGCAAAACATCTGCTGCTGGAGTGCTGGCCGGATCAATTTCTGCCCTATCTCTCCGGCAGTACCGAGACCAATCAGCTCAAATCGGAAATCGCCCGCCGCCTCCGCCTGCACCGGATGGCTGAGGTGCTGGTGACGATGCTCAACGCCGATGTGTCGGTCCTGCCCTGGGAAAAGCCGGCGCTGTTCAGCCCCACACCGCCCGATGGCCTGACGGCCCTGGATCGGCCCGCTTATTACAGCTCCAGAGAGGTAAAAGAGTTGGGGAAAGAGGCCATCAAGATACGCAACTCCCGCTCTACCGGCGTTCTTCTGACGGACGGCGGTATCTTTATTATCTACAATACCGGCCCAGGTCAGATGAAGTGGGAGTACAAGGCAGAAATGCGGTTCAAGGCCCTGCTGGAGATGGAGTTGTGTCAGACCCGGCTCCCGGCCCAATTCAAACGGGCAATACAGACGCCTATCGTATTTGGCGCTGACATGGGGCAAATGCTCCCTCTGATGGGTGTCGGTGAAGATAAGCGGCACAATTATTTTGTTCTGGACGGCGGATTTGAGCAATTCTACTACCTGACCAGCGACCACCACGGGGAGTTGGTTTTGCGGCTGCTCTGTGATGCTGAACAGCGGGCGGTTCTGGACGATATTCTCTCTCAGGACTTGGCCCCCCGCCGCCCTGACTGGATCGTGGAGAACGATGCTATGGACGGCGATTCCCCGGTGCTGTTCGCCTACACCTGCGATATGCCGCGCCTTCGCCGGTTCAACGCCGCTTTGGAGAAACTGGACAGGCCGGGTACGCTGTTCTGCTTTGATTTCCAGGAAGGTGCTTTGCGGCATATTTGCGGGCAGAAAGTAAAAATACAGAGCCTTGACTTTGATAAGGTCAAGGCCCTGCTCTACGGTGGGGATTTTTGAAGCAGCCTGGATCATATATCCTTTAACCCGATTTCGTCCAACAGCTTTGAGATGTCACGTCCAGCATAGATTACCCTGACAATCTGAACCAACTGCCGTTCGGTGTCCACAAAGTAGAGCACCTTGTAGTTTTTCACCAGCAGCTTCCGAATCCCCAACTCACGGAGCCGTTCGTCATCTTCATGCGGATAGCGTTCCGGCATCTGTTTTAAGCTGAGGATTTCTTCTTTCAAGCGGCGATATAGATTTCCCGCAGTCCGGGGTTCTAAAAGAACTTGCCCGATATAGCGCATAATGCCGGTGATGTCTTCCTGTGCCTGCGCACCAATTTCGACCCGGTATTTCATCATAGGCCGAACTCAGCCTCAATATCCCGAAACACATCCTCTGCCGGGCGTGTTCGGCCAGCGGCACAATCATCATAGCCGCGCTTTACTTCGGCATAAAACTCGTCGCTTGTCAGGCTCCCTGCGGCAATCGGTGTCTTGACGGGCAGCGTCACTTCAAAAGGAAGACCGCGCCGGAGTACAATCTGGTTCAGAAAAATGTTGATTGCGCTGGACATCGGCATACCGAGCTGGGACAAAATGCTTTCCGCTTGTTCCTTTAGGGAAGCATCCACTCTCGCAAAAACATTGGCGTCTTTCGCCATGGTCATCACACCCTTTCCTCGCTATTATACGCCATTGTCTATATAATAGCAAGCATTTTTGGAGGGATTTCAAATAACGAAGAAAGCAATCATAAAACTGCTGCTCATTTTACCCATCGCCCTGGGTGCTCTGCTCTATGGGGGCGGCTACATCGCTCAATTTCTCTACAACTATGATGTGTGGCAGGCGGCAGGCGGGACCTTCGGCACCTCGCCGGAGTTTCCCAACTCCAATTTCTTTGTCTGTATCGCCTCCGTGTTCCGCTGGCCCTACGGTTTGTATGGGGTAGGCGGCTGTGTGGCCGCTCTGGCTGTGCTGATCTTCATGGTCATGCGGATGGGGTACAGCGAGACGGGGGCATACGACCGGGAGCGCAACCTGATCTACTCCAATAAGGGCACATACGGGACAGCGGGCTTTATGGATAAAAAAGAACTGAAGGGCGTGCTGGACCTGGTTCCCAACATCCGCAAGCACCCCGGCATCATCCTGGGTGAGATAGACGGCGAGGCGATCTGTGTCCCGCTGAAAACCCGGTTCAACGGCAATCTGGCGGTGTACGGGGCCAGCGGCTCCAAAAAGACCCGGGCCTTTTGCATGAACATGATCCTGCAAAGCGCCGCCCGGAGGTCCAGTCTTATCATATGTGATCCCAAATCGGAGCTCTACGAAAAAAGCAGCGCCTACCTCCGGGAGCAGGGCTATACCGTCAAGGTGTTCAATTTGGTCACCCCCGCCGCCTCCGACTCCTGGAACTGCCTGTCCGAGATCGAGGGACAGGAGTTAATGGCTCAGCTGTTCTGCGACGTTATCATTAAAAATACCGGAAACGGGCAGGGGGACCACTTCTGGGACAACGCCGAACTGAATTTGCTGAAAGCCCTTGTCCTTTATGTGGAGCGGAATTACCCGGAGGACAGGCGCAACATCGGAGAGGTCTACCAGCTTCTCGCCATGAGCACCGAAAAAGAGCTGAACGCCCTGTTCGACGTGCTCCCCATCTCCCACCCGGCCAAGGCCCCATACAGTATTTTCAAGCAGTCCAGCGAGAGCGTCCGGGGCGGCGTCATTATTGGGCTGGGGTCCCGGCTCCAGGTATTCCAGAACCAGGACATCCGAAACATCACCGGCCACGATGAAATTGACCTGGAGCTGCCGGGCAAGCAGCCATGCGCCTACTACTGCATCACCAGCGATCAGGACAGTACCTTTGATTTCCTGTCCTCGCTGTTTTTATCGTTCATTTTCATCAAGCTGGTGCGGTACGCCGACCAGAACTGCCCCGGCGGGGCGCTCCCTGTCCCAGTCCATGTGCTGGGCGAGGAGCTGTGCGCCTGCGGGGTCATTCCTGACCTGAGCCGGAAAATCAGCGTCATTCGTTCCAGAAATATCAGTATGTCCTGCGTGTTCCAAAATCTCGCCGGTCTCCAGAACCGCTACCCCTACAACCAGTGGCAGGAGATTCTGGGCAACTGCGACATTACCCTGTTTCTGGGCTGTACCGACGCCCTGACTGCACAGTTCATCTCTGACCGCACTGGAGAAGTGTCCATCGCCGTTACCAGCAAGGCCAAGCAGCTGGGCACCTGGCGCATCTCCAACTATACCCCGGAGTACCGGGAGACCAGCGGTGTGGGCAAGCGGAAGCTGATGACCATGGACGAAGTGCTGCGCATGGATGTAGACCGCGCCCTGGTGATTCTCCGGGGCAAGAAAGTATTGGAGGTTGATAAATACGACTATTCCAAGCACCCCGAGGCAAAGAAGCTGCGCGCGAGCAAGGCCGCCTCCCACGTTCCCGCATGGCAGCTGGAACAGCAGCAGGCGCAGCGGGCGGCAGGTCCGGCTCCCGCCAAACCGAAGCCCCCTCGTCCCAAGGCCCCTGCCAAAAAGGCAGCGCCCGCGAAGCCCCCCGCACCATCCAAGGCAAAACCACCAGCACCGGAGACCCCGGCGCCGCCTGCCCAGGCCGAACCGCCCAGGGAACCGGCCCCAGCGCCGGCACCGTCTCCACCCCCGTCCAGGCGGCCCGCCTCAAAGCCGGCTCAGAAGTCCGGTACAAGGGTGGTTACCGCCGCAAAAGATTCTATTTTATCAAAACCGAAAAAGGAGGAGTAATACTCAATGCCCAGAAAGAAAACTGTAATCTCTGATGAACAGCCTGCGGAGGCCCTGACCCCGGCCGAGGCCACCGGAGGGGAAAACACCGGTCAGGTCCCGGAGGCCGCTCCCGGCGAGGGGGGAGAAAATATCTCCGCCGGTGGAGAGGCTCCGTTTGACACCCCGCCCGCCGATCCCCCCGCCGGTGAGGAGCCGCCCGGCGATATGCCCTCTGATGGCGAGGCCCTGCCTGATGGTGAGGTCCAGCCTAACGACATCCCCCCTGACGGTGAGGCCCAGCCCGGCGACAGTGCGCCCAGTGAGGCCCCCGGCGCGACCTCTGACGGTTCCCCGTCTGATGGTACGCAGTGGGGTAATATGCCCCCCGATTTCCCCGCAGGTGAGGAGAACCCCTTCCCCGACGCGGGTGACGCCGCCGGTCCCCAGCCGCCCCAGGAGGAGCCGGGGCCGGAGAGCGACGATCCCGAGTACGGGGCGCTGCTCCAGGAGCTGGGTGAGGCGGGCCAGGGTGAGGCGGGCGCTGAGGACCCGCTGACACTGGACCCGCCTCCCGGCGAGGAACCGGCTGGCGGCCCTGTGCCCACCGCCTCCGCCGGGCTGGAGGAGGGTATGACTGAGAGCGCCCAGCCCCAGCGACCCAGGGGCCGGTCCCGCCGTACCGAGAGCGCCGCTGCCCCCACTGCCGCCGATCCCCGCCGTGACCGGGTGCTGACCATTGAGGCCAGAGACGAGGTACAGACGGCGGAGGAGCGGGAGGCCATCATTTGGCATGAGATCCAGAACGCCCACTGGACCCGCCGCATCCTCACCGGCACCCTGGACGGCGTGGAGCGGACGGAATCCGGCCTGACCGTTGCCGTGGTCAACTACAAGGGCTTCCGGGTGGCGATCCCCGTCAAGGAGATGATGCTGCTCACCGGCCGTCTTCCCTCCGGCGCTGACTTCCAGGAGCTGATGGGCCGGATGCGGGGCATCCTCACCGCCCGGCTGGGTTCCGAGATCGACTTCATCGTGAAGGGCCATGAGAACAAGAGCCGCAGCGTGGTCGCCAGCCGCAAGGACGCCATGTACCGCAAGCGTCAGACCTTCTACCTGGATAAAGACGAGCGGGGCGAGCCCATGATCTATGAGGGCCGGGTGGTCCAGGCCCGGGTGGTGGCGGTAGCCGAGAAGGTGGTCCGGGTGGAGGTGTTCGGTGTGGAGTGCGCTATCCTGGCCCGGGGCCTGTCCCGCGCCTGGGTGGGCGACGCTGCCGAGCACTACCATGTGGGCGACCGCATCCTGGTCCGGGTGCAGAAGATCACCGGCACCACAGTGGAGGATCTGTCCATCACTGCCGATGTGCGCAGCACCTCCGCCGACACCGCCGCAGACGACCTGAAGAAATGTGTGCGGCAGGGCCGGTACGCTGGCCGTGTCACCGATGTGCGGGGCGGCGTACTGTATGTCCGGCTCAACAACGGCGTCAACGCCATCGCCCACTCCTGCTATGACCGCCGCACCCCCGGCAAGGGGGATGACGTCAGCTTCGCGGTCACTCGGCTGGATGAAGAGCAGGGTGTGGCGGTCGGAAGCATTACCCGGATCATCAAACAAAATCTGTAAAGGAGTCGCCTATGAAGCATTTGAGGCATCTGGCGCTGTCGGTGCTGCTGGTGCTGTCGCTGATGACTACCGCCCTGGCTGCGGAGGTTCCGGTCAGTCTGGTGGTGGAAAACCTCAACGGCCAGCAGCGCATCGTCAAGACCTATGAGCTTCCCCCCGGCACTGACCCTGAGACCTTGAAGGAGCCGTCGTTTACCTACGACGGCTTCACCTATACCTGGGCCTATACCACCAAGGACGAACATACCTTCCTGGAAACCAAGGCCGTGACCGAGACGGTGACGGTGGAGACCGGGAAAAAGGACCTCAATACCGTCCTGGAGCAGCTGGCCCCCAGCATCCCCTACGATGACGGGGAATTTACCGGCGAACTGGCCCTGGATCATACCACCATCACCACCGAGGCGGCGGGCTACGCCACCAAGAGCGGGAGGGTGACCGCCACCAAGACCATCGGGCCGCTGGACCGGAATGATATGTCCTATGTTCCGGCCACCACCGTCAAGGACGGCAGGACGCTCACCCTCTCCAATGTGGAGTGGCAGGTCATCGGCACCGATTTGGTGGGCGATACGCTGGCTCCCTCCAGCTATCAGGCGGTAGCTACCTACTCCGCCTCCACCAGCTATCAGGTCGCCACCGGCTACGTCTCCACGGCGGAGTACAAGGGGACCGTGACCGCCTCCGGTATTGAGAGCATCACCTACACTGTGGTCTATGTGGGGACGGAGATCGTACCCGAGACCCCGCAGCCCACTGAGCCGGTCAAGCAGGGCGTTCCCCTGTCCGGCGGGAGTATGGCCGCTATCGGCGGGACACTTCTGCTGGTGCTTCTGCTGGCGGCGCTGGCCGGGGGTGGCATCTGGCTGTACCTGCACCGCAAAAATGTCTACATCTATGTCCCCGGCGATAAGCCCAGGGACTACAAGCTGATCGCCAAGTTCCGGGTGGACCCCCAGCGGCCGGAGGTGGACATCACCGGCCTGGACCCCTACCCGGAGAGTATCATCGCGGTGGAGATCAAACGGCCCCTGGCAAAGAAGCTGCTGGGCCAGACCTTCACCGTCCATCACCGGTCAGCTGACTATACCTATACCGTTCTCCAGGACCGCCCCGGAGATTGGCATGAATTTGATCCGACCGAAGAAAAGGAGGAATCTATTTGAAACACATCAGAAAAATCGCGGGCCTGATGCTGTCCCTGGCGGCGGCGCTGTCCATGGCAGTCCCGGCCTTTGCCTCGGACTACTCTTTTACCACGGACGCCCCCCAGGACTTCTACGGCAGCACCAGCTATGAGGACGTCTACGGCTCCCAGTACAACTACGGCGGCAGAAATGTGGTGGACTACCAGGTGCCGGAGCTGGAGTACGGAGTCCAGAGCACCACCATGACCGGCGTGATGGAGCGCACCATCCTCCCCGGCCTCCAGCAGACTGTGGGAACTGGCGGAGGCGGCTACGGCGTGGCCGGGGGCGGCGGCCCCATTACGGTGCTGGTCGAGGGCACCGGAACCGGCGGCTCCACCTCTGTCACCAACCCCACCGTTCCCACGCTCCCCACCACCCCCACCTATCAGCAGCCCGCCTACACCAGCGTGGAGGGTATGGCCTATAAGGACGGGCACATCGGAACCATCAAAATCCCCTCCCTGAAAATCAACATGAAGGTCTGGGAGGGCGAGACCGCCGAGAGCATGAAAAAGGGCCTGGGCCATTACAGCTCCACCTCCGCCTGGGACGGCAATGTTTCGGTGTGCGGCCATAACCGGGGCAGCAAGTATGTCATCGGCTCCATCAAGGATTTGGAGCAGGGCGACACCATCACATACACTACGGTCTACGGCACCCGGACCTATTCGGTCACGGAGGTGAAAATCATCTCCAATACCGACTGGAGCTATCTTCAGTCCACCGCCGACAACCGCATCACCATCACCACCTGTCTGGCAGACCACCCCGAGAGCCGGGTCTTGGTCCAGGCGGTAGAAAAAAACTAAAGGGACATTGTTGAAAACCTTTGTTTCGTTCCGTATAACAGTGTAGAATGATATGAACGGAGGTTTTCTCAATGAGGAAAAAGTTTTTATCCCTGGCACTGGCAGCTGCGCTCTGTCTGAGCATGGCCGTTCCTGCTGTGGCCACCAGCCCGCCCTCTGAGCTGGAGGCGGCCGCGGCCTATGTGCGGGAGCGGGGCATCATGGTTGGCGACCAGAACGGCAATCTGAACCTGGACACCGGACTGAACCGTGCGCAGCTGGCTGTGATCCTGACCCGGCTCTCCGATGAAACCGGGGATATGGGCCGGAACGCCGAATATTACCGAACAGTCTGCCCGTTCACTGATGTGCCGGAGTGGGCGATGCCCTACACCGGTTACTGCGCTGAAAAGAAGCTGATGTCCGGCTACGGCAACAGAACATTCGGCCCCAGCGACCCGGTGACCCCGGCGGCGGCCTGTACGGTGCTGCTGCGCTACTTGGGATGCCCCGACAGTCAATGGAATTACAGTACCGCCTGCGGCAAAGCAATGGAATTGGGACTTCTCCCCGCCGACGCAGCAGTTGGCTCCAGTATTTCCCGGGGGAACATCGCTATTCTGCTCTACCGGGCGCTGAACGGCGGCGACCCTGCATCCCCGCTGGGCGTAGGCACTGGCTACCTTGCCAATGGGAAGCCTGTCACCGAGGAAAATGTGCTGGAGCTTCTGCGCCAGCTGGAACAGGACTGGCCCCATGGCACAGTCTGGGGCACGCACAATACGCCTGAAACCCACAAAAACGAGGTTCCCAGTACGGCGGCCAACCGTATTATGGACGTCTACTGGGTCAGCGAGTATTACGGGTGCAGCGGCTACGCCTCCATGGTCAGCTCCCTGATTTTTGGCGATAAATCCAATCCTGGCCGCAGGGTGGACGACCTCACGCAGATTCGGCCCGGCGATATTCTGTTCCGGGTTCGGAACGACACCGGCTCTATCTGGCATGTGGTCATCGCGCTGGAGTCCCCCAATGAGATCGGCGCGTTCCACTACACAGACGGCAACCACGGCGGCATCGTCCGGTGGCCGGACAGGGAACGTCTATACGGAAGAGACAACTTGGACTGCTACGGCACGGAGGACAGGACCTACCACCTGGAAGCCTGGACCCGCTATCCGGAAACTGTACCGTTTACGGGCAGCAGTGTGAACGCATGGCCCACAGGAACCGCAGGTTCCTGACAGAATATTTCCTCAGAAAAGGAGGCGATTCATGTACCTCAAACCGCCCATCCCCCGGATGAACAGTCCCGGCCCATCAAGTAAATACCATCAGCCCAAGGGCTGCACGGTTTCGTGCAGCCCTTTTTCTATGCTCAAAACGAATAAAGGAGGAAACGCATTCATGTTGAAAACTCTCTCCCAGAGCATCAAGTCCAACTGGAAACGCACCCTGTCCGGCCTGCTGGCGGTCATCACCATCATGGGGATGCTCCCGGCCACAGCCCTCGCGGCGGAGGGTGCGCCTGCCAGAGCGGCGGTCAGCGCCGCCACCCCCGTCTATGCTCCCACCGGCGATTTCGAGGTCAACATCGCCGGAGCCACCGGCTGGAACGGCACCTGTCTCCCCCTCCCGGTCTACAATGCCGAGAGCGGTGGGTCCCAGGTCGCGTCTGTTCCCGCCTCGGACAATGCCAAGCCCATCCCCTTCGCCGTTCTGGCCTACAACGGCGGCGATAGGGTCAAGGTGGGCCTCGCCGTTGACAGCGTCGGAAATGTGACTGCCTGGGAAGGCGGCCAACTGGGGAAGACCGGCTGGGTGGATAAAGAGCGCATCTTTATCAACCTGCCGGACGTCGTTCCCAGCATCGCCTACAACCTGACCAACAGCGGCGGCAGCATCTTCCAGGCCGCGGACGGGAAGGACATCCCCAACGTCACCGGGAAGCAGTTCTATCCCAACGCCCGGCAGTTCAGCTCCCGGCTGAGCCGCTATGAGTATGTCGTCCCCTGTATGTTCAGCCTGGCCGAGCGGCTGGCAAAGGTCCAGCAGTCCGCCATGTCCAACGGCGAGACGCTGGTGATCTATGAGACCTTCCGGCCCGCCGGGGTCCAGGATGCCGTGCGGGACGGCTTCGCTTCCCTCTGGGACAGCGACAGCGGTGTGTCCGCCGACATGGATAAGTCCATCGCCATGGGCTACGCCCGCAATCAGGGCTGGTTCATCGCCAAAGGCACGTCCAACCATCAGGCGGGTCTGGCTGTGGATATGAGCCTTGCCAAAGGCGACAGCGCGGAGCTGCATGAGTACACTCTGGACGGCGCTGCTTACCGGAAGTACGAGGACTGGACAGAGTATGAGATGCCCACCCGGATGCACGAATTGAGTTCGGCCGCCATCCGATTCCAAAAGCCTGTCAGCTCCTATACCATGCCCGGCGAGCTGGACAACTGGACGGAGCGGTTCGCCGCCTCCGAGGGCGCAAAGCGTCTTCAGGGCTACTGCACCGCCGCCGGCCTGATTCCCCTCGCCAGTGAGTGGTGGCACTTCAACGACCCCAACATGGCGAAGATCATGGCGAAGGGCAGCTACTCCGGCCAGGAGGCGGTCAATACCAAGGGCGGCTATACCATCGACCGGGCTTACAGCACGATCCCTTATCAGACGCTGACAGAGCTGAGCGGCGGCAATATCCGGCGCGCACCCGCCAAGGCCAACAGCGCCAGCTCCACCGGCGGCACAGGCGGCCTGAACCCCGGCAGCCCCGGCGGACAGAAGCCCACCACCAGCAATGTGGATTGGACCACCGACCCGAAGCGGACATTTCTCCGGTTTACGCTGATCGAGTTCCCGGAGGGCGTGGTCAAAGATATCAACAGCAACGACTACAACACCTGGCACGTTGTCGGGACGCCGCTCAACGTGGTCTGGGGCCAGGGCACCTATGAGAACTGGGATGCCGCCGCTTGCCGGAGCAAGATCACCTGGTTCAATTCCTGCGCTATGCAGTACAACGGCAAGGGCGCAAATGCCGCTCAGATGATGGCGGGCGGCACAGGCGGGGTCTACGCCTACGACGCCACCAGCGGCTACAACCAGAAATGGGTGACCACCGCTGACGAGTTCCAGGCAGCGACCGGGATCACAGACGCGCAGAAGGAGCAGATGTTCAACTGCAACAGCTCCAAGTGGTCCACCGGCTGGGCCGACGGAGACTATACCTCCATGTGGGGCACCGACCCCAAGCCCGTTACTCCCGGCAATCTTTACAAGGTCTACAAGCCCAACGACGCCTTTTTGTACCTGCTGGGCCGCCTGAGCACCACCAGCAGCGGCAGCAGCTGGAGCAAGGACGAAGCGATCACGAAGTGGTCTGAGTACGTCCACGACGCCAGCGGCAACCTGCGCACCAAGTACCGGATCATCATTGAGACCGGCGGCGTATTTGTGGACCCGGATGGCATCCGCCGCGCCTATACCCTGCGGGAGATGATGGCCTATTCTCTCTATAACAGCGAGTCCACAACCAAGGGCAATCTGATTTACGACCAGTCCTCCACCATCCGCAACATGGCTCAGTGGATGCGGCAGAAGAAGGCCCAGTTTTTGGAGTATCCCCTGGACAGCAGCGGCACTCCCACCGGCGAGGAGCTGTGCTCCACCAACGGCTTTACCGAGGCGGACAGCTTCGTAGACAGCATCACAAAGGCCGCCAAGGTCAGAGACACGATCTTTTCCGAGCGGCGCTCCTACGGCCTGCACATCCTCAGCCCGTTCAACTTCGAGCGGCCCGAACCCACAGGCCCCTCCCTGGAGGTGACCAAAAAGGCCGGAGGCTCCATCCCCGCCGGGGAGACCTGGAGCTTTACTGTGACCTACACCACCGGCAGACCGGCCAGCTTTACAGCTCAAAAGAACGACACGAACTGTACCAGCCAGGTCACAAACACCGGAAACGGCCTGAAATTTACGTTGAAGGCCGATGAAACTATCCGCATCGAGTTTGAGGCGGATGACTCCTTCCGGTTTGAGGTTGCGGAGGACGATACCACCTATCTGACCAATATCACTGGCACCGGCGGGACTGCCGATATGTCCGCCAAGAAATTTACCAGCAGCGGCGGCGCGTCTGCGGTGACCTTTACCAACGGCACCACCATCACCGAGAAAAAGCCCGTCTATCTGAAGCTCAAAAAAATCGCCGCCAAGGACAAGAAGCCCCTGGCAGGCGCGGAGTTCTCTGTATATGCGGATTCCTCTTGCAGCGGCACACCTCTGGCCGTGATGACCACCGGCCCCGACGGCACAGCCAGCACCTCCGTCCCCAACATCGTGGAGGACGGCAAGAGCGTGACCCTGTACGTCAAGGAGACCAAGGCCCCAGCGGGCTGTACTCCGCTGGCCTCTCCCTTTACCGTGACCTGCAAGGCCCCGGAAAACAGTACGGCGGCGGGAGCCGTCCAGGTGGGCCCTGCGGCTGGCATCGAGAACGGCGGCATCCCTGAGCCGGGGAAGGCCCTCCTGTTCAAGCGGGACGCCCTGACCAACATCGGCGTCGGCCCCGCCACGTTCAAGTTCTCCTCCGTCACCAACGGCGTCTACGAGTTTGACACCGATGAAGCCGGCGTACTGGAGAGCGTGCAGTGGTGGGACCCCACCGAGGCATCCGGGAAGTATATCAAGCCCGGCGAGTACGCTGTGACAGAGCTGATCCCGCCCCCCAACTACGAGCCCACCACCGAAGTCCAGCAAATCAAGCTGGAGCTGGACGCCAACGGCAACCCCATCCCCGCCGGGCCGCTGGTCTTCAAAAATCTGGCGAAGGTCGGATTGAAGATCGTGAAATATGACCGGCAGAGCCACCGGCCCATGGCGAATGTCACCTTTGAGATTTTCCGGGACGGCCTCTCCATTGGCAAATACGAGACCAACGCCAGCGGGGAGATCCTGCTGACTGGCATCGAGCCGGGCACCTACCGGGCGGTTGAGGTGGACACCGGGGACGACAGCCATATCAAGGACACCGCTCCCCAGGAGATCGAGCTGACCGCCGGCTGCGGCGTCAAGGAGCTGTTCTTCTTCAACGACACCAAACCCGGCATGAAGCTGGTGAAGGTGGACAGCGCCGACCCCTCCAAAACCATCCCCAGCGTGAAGTTCAGCATCCGGGCCATCGACGGCAGCTACGGCCCCCAGGAGTTTGTCACGGACGGAAACGGTGAGATCGACCTGTCCAAGCTCCCCGTCGGCTCCTATGAGGTAACGGAACTGGAGTGTCCCGGCTATGTGGTGGACAACGCCCAGCGGATCATCCATCTCCGGGCCAATGATACGGCGGAGTTTGTCTTTACCAATACCAAGAAGCCCAGTTTTAGGCTGATTAAGACCAGTGCGGACGGCTCCCCCCTGGATGGTGTGACATTCCGTATTGCTCCCATCGGGGACGCCAGCCACTCCATCGACCGCACCACCCAGAACGGCGGTGAAATCTCCGTAGACGGTCTGGAACCTGGAATTTACTCGGTGCAGGAAACCGCCACCTTGCCCAACCACATTCTGGATACCACGGAGTACCATGTAGAGCTGTCCCCGGGCAAGGTCTCTGAGCTGCGTCTGAGCAACGACAAGAAGCCAGGTTTCCGCCTGATCAAAACCAGCGCAGACGGCACGCCCCTGGATGGCGTTACCTTCCGCATTGCCAGGATCGAGGACGGCAGCCGGTACCTGGACCGTACCACGAAAAACGGCGGTGAGATCTTCGTGGAGGACCTGGAGCCGGGTATGTGGTCCGTGACTGAGATCGCCACCTTGCCAGACTACATTTTGGATAAAACGGAGCACCATGTAGAACTGTTCCCCAACAAGACCTCGGAACTGCGGTTAAAGAACGACAAAAAACCGCTGCTCACTTTGTCCAAGATTGACGCGGACAGCCAGCAGCCCATCCCCAACACCGTCCTGACCGTCAAGGCCCTGGACGGGACCTACCAGGACGACTGGAAAACCGGGCCGGACGGGACTGTCTCCCTGCGGGTGGACCCCGGGGTGTACCAGGTGACGGAGAAATCCGTACCTTCGCCCTACTACCTCCCGGATAAGGACGCCGACCGCACCCAAACTATTACCCTGGGCGCAAATGATGAGAAAACCCTCGTTTTCCGCAATCGGAAAGCCCCGGAAATCACGATTTTTAAGGAGAACAGTATCACCGGGGAGCCGATTGAACACGCCAAATTCCACATCACCTACACCAGCAACGGAGAGGCAGCGGAGGCTCCCGCCACCATCGACTACGGCGAGGTGTTCACGGATTCCAGAGGCGAAATCAAGGTCCACGAGTTGGGCAAGCGGCTGTACCCGGGTGAGTTTACCATCACGGAACGGGCTCCAGCAGACGGGTTCCAGCTCAAAGAACCCATCACCCAGACGGTCATCATCCACGGCAACGAGAGCAAAACCGTCCGTTTTCAGAATACCCCCCTCTCAGCATTGGTGGTCTGGAAATATGATTCTGTCACCAGGGAACCCGTTGAGGGGGCCATTTTCCAGGTCAAGTATATGTCTGGCACCAGCGGCAGCGGCGGCACTGTCATTGGCACGTACAAGACCGGCCCCAGCGGGTCCTTCACTGTCAACCGGCTCAAAGCAGGGGCTTACCTCGTGGAGGAACTGGCCAGCGACGGAGACCACGTCATGGATACCGCGCCCCAGACGGCCTATATCTCCGGCAACGAGCAGGACGTGGTGCAGCTCTATTTTGGCAACAGCCCCAAGGGGGCCATTTTGCTCAAAAAAATTGATGCTGTGACCCACGAACCTTTAAGTGACTGCGAATTTTTTGTGACCGACAGCCACGGGACCATGCTAGGCGACGCCAACGGCAAGTACACCACGGACAGCGCCGGGACCATCCTGATCTCCAATATCGACCCCGGAACGACTATCGTGGCGCGCGAGACCCGCTGCCGGCCAAATTATATTTTGGACGATGTGCCCCAGACGGCCACCATCAAGGCCGGCCAGACGGTGACTTTGGAGTTCCGCAACCAGCCCAAGGGTTCCGTCACGCTGTACAAATTCAGCAGCGTGGACCGCAAGACTCCCCTGGAGGGCGTAGGCTTCAAGATTACCTTTGCGGATGGTAAAGTCGTGGATAACATTGGCGGAAAACTGTCCAGTAACGGTATCTATTATACGGATTCCGAGGGGCAGATCAGCATTTCTGGTGTAACAGGAACGCTGGTATTCACCGAAATTTCCAGTGTTCCCGGCTACCTCATCGACGAAAACCGCAAGAGCCAGACCATTGTGGTCAACCCGGACGACCACCAGAGCGTCTACTTTTACAACCAGCCTGTGGGGAATCTGGTCATCAAGAAAATGAGCAGCACCACCAAGGAGCCTCTGAGTGACGTGGTGATCCGTGTCACCCGGACGGATGGCACCGTGGTCGGCGAGTCCAATGGCGAGTTCCGCACATCGGAGGACGGTTTCATCAAAATTCCCGTGGAGCCGGGCAGCTATATCGTGCAGGAAGTAAAAAGCAAACCCGGATTTCTGCTGGACGATACCCCCAAGACCATCGAGGTCAAGGGTCCCGGCACCTACAATATCGAGCTGTTCAACCAGCCGCTGGGCTCTTTGGTGATCCACAAGTACAGCAGCCTGGACCGCAAGACCCCCCTGGCCGGAGTGCAGTTCAAGGTGGCCTACGCCCCCGGCTGTGTGGTGGACGATGAAAACGGGAAGATTTCTTCCAATGGCATCTATTACACCGGGCCGGATGGGACCATCACCATCAACGGGATCGTGGGCACTGTGGTCATTACCGAACAGGCCACCATCCCAGGCTACACCATCGACCCGGAGACTCGGAGCCAGACCATTGTGGTCAACCCGGATGACGTTCAGCACGCCTACTTCTACAACTCCCCCAAGAACACCCTGATCATCGAGAAGTACCTGGAGACCGAGAGCGGCAACGAGCCGCTGAAGGGCGTGACCTTTTTGATTACGGACAGCAGTGGTGCGGTCATCGGCAACAGCAACGGCGAGTTCATCTCCGGCGAGGATGGCCGGGTGGTCATCGCCGGGGTGGAGCCTGGAACCACCATCAACGTGCGGGAGATCAAGGTCCCCGATGGCGTGGTGCTGGACAGCGAGACCAAGAGCATCAAAATCAGCGATGACGGTGCCAATATCCTCCGCTTTTACAACAAAAAGACTGGGTATCTGGTCGTCAGGAAACTGGATTCCATCACAAAACAGCCTTTGGCGAATGTGGAATTTGAATTGACCTACGCCGACGGCAGCTATGTGGATGATGATTTCGGCCATCTGTCAAGCAAGGGCCGATTCAAGACCAACGATGCCGGAGAAATTCGCGTCCCCGTGGTGGGCACTGTCGTGGTGAAAGAGGTCAAGAGCCTGCCTACCCATGTCATTGACACGGCTACCCAAATCCAGACCGTCCAGGTGAATCCCGCTGACACGCAGTATATCACCGTGTATAACGAACCTCTGTGCTCCCTCACGCTCCGAAAACTGGATGCGGTCACTGGCAAGCCCGTACCCAACACCGAGTTCACGCTCAAAGATGGCAACGGCACTGTGCTGGGCCGCTACACCACCGGAGCGGACGGGACTGTGACCGTCACTGGTCTCATGCCCAATTCCACAGTGGTAGTGGTTGAATCCAAGGTTCCATCGAATTACGTCCTTGACCCCACGCCCCGGACCATCATCGTCCGTAACGGCAGCAACAGCGTTGCCAGCGGCGGCGGGAACGTCAGCGGTGGCACTGTTGGCGGCGGGAACACCGGTACCGTCGGCGGCAATGACAACGACATGACCATAGAGAACATGCCCAAGACCACCTTGACCATCGAAAAGTATCTGGAGACTGATTCTGGCAATGTACCCCTCAAGGGTGTCGTGTTCCTGATTACTGACTCCTCCGGAACCATCCTCGGCCCCAACAACGGTGAGTACACCTCGGATGAAAATGGCCGCATCGTACTCCCCAACCTGGAGCCTGGAACGGTTATCACCGCCAAAGAAATCCGGGTGCCTGACGGTGTGGTGCTGGACCCCACCCCCAAGAGCATTGAGATCAAGGGCGGCATCGGAGGCCAGACCCTCACCTTCGTCAACAAGAGTACGGGCGGGCTGGAGCTGATTAAGGTTTCCGAGGCGGACAAAACTCAGCGCATTAAGGGCGTCACCTTTGAGATTCGCAAGATGGACGGCGCTCTGGTGGATACCGTGACCACTGGAGATCGCGGCCGGGTCTATGTTCCCCTGGATGCGGGCGACTATTACTGCGTGGAGGTCGAGGCCGCGGAGGGCTTCAAGATCGACAGCACCCCCCACTATTTTACAATCCAGGACGGCAGGGTAACCACTCAGACGGTGACCAACGCCCCATTCTCAGGCATTATTCTCCACAAAATCGACAGCGTGACCGGCCTGGGGATTTACAACGTGAAGTTTTTGGTGTACGACCAGCACAAGAATCCCATCGGGGAGTATTCTACAGACGATTCCGGCTACATCTACATCGACGACATCGCCGTCCAGGGGAAAAGCCGGCTGTATATCCGTGAATTGGAGGCCGCACCCGGCTACGAGCTGGATAAGCAGTACAAGACGGTCTACGTCCAGCCAGGCAAGACGATTGAAGTGGAGTGGGAAAATACCCCCATCACCGGCCAGTTCCAGATTTACAAGTACGCTGCCGAGTATAATGAGGTCACCGGCACACCCGCCGGCGCTCCCCTCCAGGGCGCGGTGTACGAGATCAGCGAGGCCCGCAGCGGCAAAGTGGTGGACTACATCACCACCGACGCCCGGGGCGTGGCCGCCTCCAAGCCTCTCCCGTTAGGCCGCTATAAAATTGTAGAAACCACCGCCCCGGCCTACTGGCAGGTCAGCGGCAAGACCTTCGATGAAACCCTGGAGTATTCGGGCCAAATCATTAAGGTGAGCGACTACGACAAGCCCTCCAACCTAGGCGTGGTCATCACCAAGCGGGGCAACGCCGAGGTGCTGACCGGGAGCCAGATGCGCTACGACTTTACCGTTGGCAACACCAGCAACGTGCCTCTGGACAACTACTATTGGCACGACCGCATTCCCACCGACGCGGCCCGGGCCACGGTGTTCACCACCGGCACTTACAGCGCCCGCCTCAACTATCGCATCCTCTACAAGACCAACTACACCGCTGCCTATCAGGTGCTGGCGTCCAACCTGATTACCAGCAGCAGCTATTCCTTCAGCCTGAACGCCATCCCCATGCAGGCCGGCGAGTATGTCACGGACATCTATCTGGACTTCGGTAAAGTGCCTGTGGGCTTCCAGTCCACCAGCAACCCCACGCTGACGGTTCAGGTCCTGGGCACCATCGCCAACGGCTATCAGATCATCAACCGGGCCGATGTGGGCGGCAAGTACCAGGGCACCTGGCAGACCGGCCAGGCCAGCTGGGTCACTGTCGTGCGCAAGCTGACGCCCAATCCCTCTCTGCCCAAGACGGGCTATTGATCCATTCGCAAGGGGCGGTTCCAACCGGAGCCGCCCCTTGCTATCCATTGCACTAAAGCTGTTCGATTACATCAGCCTTTACGATCTTGCCGTTCGGAGCATTTTTCCAGGAGGTCAGGCCCATATACGGCTTGGTATGGTCGGCGCGATCCATAATGACCTCCGCCGCTGTGCTGCCGTGGGCCGCATAGTGCATTTTGTTTTGGACAGTGGCAAAGAAATCCCTCGTAATTTTGCTGTCCAGAGAATAGTCAACCGCCGTGGCGTAGATGTCGGTGATCTTTTGGTAGAAGCGCCGCTCGCTTGCCCTGATTTCCTGGATCTCGGAGATCAGGTGGTCGAAATAATCCTGATCGAAGATTTGTCCGTTGATCAACCGGGGCTTGTCCAGCACATACCCTTGCTTCGTGAACGTCTCCAGTACCTTGGTGGCCCACTGGCGGAACTGTGTGGCCCGCTGGGAGTTGACCCGGTAGCCCACGGCGATGATGGCGGGTAGGGAGTAGAACTTATAGCGGTACGTTTTCCCATTGTCCGCAACTTGTGCAAAAAATGCACAAGTTGAATTTTCGTCCAACTCACCATCCAAAAATATCTTTTTGAGGTGCTTGGCAACTACGCTACGGTCTATATCAAAGAGCTGGCCGATGGCTTTCTGTGTCAGCCATACGGTATCCTCCTGCACTCTTACCTCGATGCCGTTTTCTTCCGCATCCTTGGTAAAAACCAGAAAGTCAACGGTACTATTGCGGATTTGAAGTTTTTTCCCCTCGCCCATGGTACTGTCCTCACAATGTATTTTCAAATTTCTATCCTATTATAGCAAAACGGCTCTCGATTTACAAGGTATCCAAAACAGAAGCAGACGGGCCCCAGTCCATCGACACGGGGCCCGCCTTGCTGTACCGCTCTACTGAAACAGCTCCTCCAGCAGCATGTAGAAATCTTCATCCATGACCCGGTAGGCACTGCCGTGGGCCGAATTGGTCACCCGGTCGTCAATGAGGTAGCATACACCATCGTTCATAAACACCAGATGCCGGGCCATGTCTGGGTGCGTGATCAAGTCCTCCTGGACCTGATACTCCACAACGATCTCAAAACCGTCCCTAAAGTCATAGTCAGGGATCTGCTCCATGGGTACCCGCTCCCCGCTGTCAATGGCAGATAGAATTTTAAGCATCATGTCCTCGTCTGTAACCTCGACCGCACCCACATTGGAACTGGCCGCAGAGGAGGAACCGTCCCCGCTTGCCACAGCGTTGCCCACGATTTTTACCACAGACAACCGCTCCGGGAGTTCCACCGTACCCGGCTCCGCTTGGGTGTAGTCGGGCTGGATAAAGAACAGAGTGGGGTTATAGTCTACTACCTGCGTCTCACAGCGGATATGCTTCCCGCCCAAGACAACGCGGGGAGCCGGGGGATGATCCCCGCTGGTCTGCACGCAGTACAGCGAGCCGCTGTATCCTGTACGCTCCAGGCGGAGGTTCAGTGTGGTCCCAAACAGGCCGGAATCCGTTCCGAAGCTCGTATTGGATGACTGACCTCCATCCGGGACATAGAACAGGTAATAGTATTCGTACCCGGCTCCGAGTTCATTGTAATAGTCATACCGCAGGGCGTAGGCCCGGTCTGTGCGGATTTCCAGGCTGTCCAGCCAGTTGTGTACCGCCTCACGCACCGCTTCCGATGTCTGTTCCCGGTCGTACTCGTCAAAGGCAGCCTCCCGCATGGTGCTGGGGCCGCCAGCTGATTGAAAAGCTGTGAGGCCAAACACCGCCAACGCGATCAGCGCCACCGGCACTACGATAATGGCAACCAGGATTTTGCTCAGGGACCTGTCCCGTTGACGCAGAGGCGGAGTATGGTGCATATCCGCTCCGTCGAGGGGAGCCGCGCACTTGGGACATACGATCCAGTCCGGTTCCACGGGAAAATCGCAGTTGGGACAGGCCGGGCGCAGTTTGGCGCCGCAGTGGGGGCAGACGGTGTATTGCTCTGTAACTGATCCGGCACACTGGGGACATTGCAGGTCGGGATAGTTCCCCCGGACCAGCAGATAGATGATGAACCCGATCAGGGCGGGGGCCGCTACAGCGATCAGCGTCCACAGCGCGGTATTCATCCCCCGGCGGCGGGAGTCCCGGTAGACATACACGCCAATCAGGACGGGGACCGTCAGGAGTGCGATCAGGACAGCCAGAATAAAGATCGTTGCTCTAATAGACAGGGCCATAATTTGCCCCTCCTCTCTGTGCGTAGATGATGGTGATGACGCCGCTTCCCACCATGGAAACGATGGCAAAGCCAATGCAGGTCAGGGTAAGCATGGGGGCTGTGCTCCAGCACAGCAGGCCCAGCAGGATGAACACCGCTTGAAACAGCGCCCCGGCCACTGCCAGCAGTACGGTGCGCCGCTGCTCCGCTCTCTTCTCCAGCTCCCGCCGCAGAATCCTCTCGTTCAGGATAGGTGGGGTAAACTGCTCAAAATCAAAGGTCTGTTTCACCGGCAAGCGCCTCCTTCAATAATTTTCGGGCCTTGTTCAGCCGGGATTTTGCTGTCCCAACCGGGATGTTCAGGGTTTTGGCGGCGGAGGCCAGGTCCTCCCCCTGGAAATAGAACAGGATCACCGCCAGCCGCAGCTTCTCCGGAAGCTGACCTACCGCTTCATACAAGGGAGCATAGTCCGTTTTTTCCGGGGCGGGAATGGAGGCCAGCAGCCGCTCTTTCTCCTCTCCGCTGGAGAAGTCCAGCAGCGGGCTTTTCGCCAGCCGCCGCAGGGTACTTCGGTAGGTGTTCACACAGATGCGGGTGAGCCACGGCTCAAACGCCCGGCTGGAGTCGTATTGGGAGATGTGCTTGACCACCCTCAGCCAAGTCTCCTGGTACAGATCGTCCGCGTCGAAGGGGTTAGCGCATAATGAACGGCACAAGCCGTACAGCCGCCGGCCATATTGCTGTATGTACTGGTCAATCAACCGCCTCACCCCCTCTGCTATCATATACTTCTGCTAGAAGTAAAAGGTTCACTCTTCAGCTCAAAATTTTTTGATGGTTCATTTCAGCGTGTGTCCCTCATTATATTAAGAAATTTTTCAATCTGCAAGGAGGTATCCAAAACTGAACAACCAAGAAAAAAGTAGCCTGTCCCAAGCGGCCAGCACTGCTCAAACCATTCATGGGGCCATCAAGACCGGCAAGGCCATCTCCGCCGCCGCGAAGGGTGCGGCGGTAGGCGGGCCATACGGCGCAGCGGCGGGGGCTGCCCTGTATGCCGCGCAGCATGGCAAGAAGTTCCTCGCTGCCACCGCTGTTCTGCTCATGCTCCCGGTGCTGTTCATCCTCATGCTGCCCTCCCTGATCTTCGGTGGCCTGACCAGCAGCGGCAGCGCCGGCCAGCCTATCCTTAACGACAATGCCGCCATTGTCCAGAACACCAATAACATCGCCTTTGCAGTCAATCAGGTTTTAGGCGAGGGCATCACCGATGCGGAGGCCCGGATCGCCCAGGACTTTGCTGCCACTGGTGGC
This sequence comes from uncultured Oscillospiraceae bacterium, assembly GCA_910588045.1. Lineage (GTDB taxonomy): Bacteria > Bacillota > Clostridia > Oscillospirales > Oscillospiraceae > Pelethomonas. The sequence goes on from CAJUPS010000003.1 coordinate 86,295, forward strand.
GACAACTACGAGATCGTCAATCCCTACGCCTCCGACATGAGCAGCAACATCAACTCCTTTATCGCCCAATACTGCGCCGCCAAGGGAGATACCTGGGACACAATCTCCCTGGCAGATATGCAGGCTGTTCTCCGGCAGGGCAAGAGCAGTCTCTACTCCTACACCCGCACCAGCGAGACCCGGACGGTGGAGGATGATGACCCGGAAACCACAGACGTGGTGGAGACGAAGGAGGAGACCTGGTACATCTATACCCTCTCCTATAACGGGGAGAGCTACTTTGCCGATACAGTGTTTCATCTGACCGACGACCAGAAGGCGCTGGCTGGGGATTACGCCCAGAACCTCAGCCTGTTCCTGGGCGATGGGATGTTCCAGTACACCGAGTACGGCGGCACTACCATTGCATCCCTGGGGAATGTCCGCTTTACCGACGGCGCTACGGAGGTCGTCTACTTCAATCAGCTGGACGAACGCTGGGCCAATAAGCCCTACGGCACAGACAACATCGGCGGCTATGGCTGCGGCCCCACCTCCATGTCCATTGTGGTGTCCTCTTTGACGGACGACATCGTTGACCCCGTAGAGATGGCGGAGTGGGCCTATAAAAACGGCGGCTGGTGCAGCAAGAGCGGTTCCTACCACTCCCTGATCCCCAGCGCGGCTCAGGCGTGGGGGCTGAATGTGGAGGGATGTACCGCCTCGGAGCCCCAACGCATCCTGGACGCCCTAAGCGATGGGAAGCTGGTGGTCGCCATTATGACCAAGGGGCACTTTACCTCCGGCGGGCACTTCATTGTCCTCCGGGGCGTACAGGACGGACAGATCCTGGTGGCTGACCCCGCCAGCTACCGGCGGAGCGAGAAGCTGTGGGATCTGTCCATCATTCTGAATGAGGCCAGCAAACGAGCGGGAGCAGGAGGCCCGTTCTGGATCATTGGGTTATGAGAAGTCCTTTGTAAATTGGGGCATAAAGGCCAGCCCGTACATCGCAGATCCTGCTTGGCATATTGGACGATTTACTTGACTATTTCGGACGATTTGGGTATAATGTAATAGAGGAGCACAGTCAAGTGGGAGGAGGTATTGATATGTCAATCACTGCGACGGAATTGAAGGCTAACCTGGGAAAATATCTGCTGCTTGCAGCATCGGAGGACATTTTTATCACTCGCAACGGGAAGGTCGTGGCCCGGCTTACTTCGCCATATCAGGACAAACTTGATGCGGTAGATGCCCTATTTGGCAGCATTCCTGCGACAATGACGCTGGAGGAGGCCCGGGAGGAGCGGCTGGGGAAGATATGAAAGTGTTAATTGATACCTGTGTGGCGATAGACTTTCTTCAAAAGCGGGAACCCTTTGCGGATGACGCACTCCGTATCTTTCGTGCGGCGGCCAGCGAATTATTTGCCGGCTATATCACCGCTAAGTCTGCCACAGACATCTATTATATCAGTCACAGGTGTACCCACAGCGATGTGGAATCCCGAAAAAACCTGCGTGCGTTGCTGACGATAGTTGGTATGCTGGACAGTGCGGCAATAGATGTCCTGCAATCACTGTCCTCAGATATTTCCGACTTTGAGGATGCTGTTATGGTCGAGACTGCGAAACGAGCCTCTGTTGACTGTATCGTGACGCGGAATCAAAAGGACTATGCCAAGTCTCCTGTTCCCGTCTTCAGTCCCAGCGAATTTCTGGAACATCTTATGTCCTCCGGCGAGGAACCTTTGGAATAGTATCGCATCATACAAGAATAGAAACCGCAGTCTCGTTTTTGAGGCTGCGGTTTCCATTGTAAGAGAGTTCTTTGTTATATCTGCCACCAGTCAAAATGCAATGTCTTTGTATCCAATTTCGGTGATCTTCTCGTCTACAAAGCAGACGCCTATTCCATTATCGTCAAGATCCTCTCCGCCCCATAATCTCGAAAAAAGCAGATATATGTACCGCCCATCTTCCATCATAAAATCTTCGGCAACAACAATGGTCTCCAGCTTGACTGCCTGCAAAAGAGCTTCCTTTGTTTCAATTTCCGGCCACCAAGCGGACATTTCTTCTTCGTTGTCCGGGCCATAACTAAAACGCTCTTCATTGTTGTAGTGTCCAATCAGTGCTTCAATCAGTTTTTCGTTCAAATCCGGCCACTTTTCTATAAAACATCGGAAAGCATCCCTTTGACTTTCGGCAATCTCGTCTTCACTGTGTATCAGGATTTCCACAGAACATACGGTTCCGCCGAAGTCTAATGGGTACTCTCCATGCCAACCACCGTCCTCATGATTTATCTCGCCAAATATCTGATCTCGCATAATATATCTCCACCTTTTGTATCAATTAGCAGCTTCATGTTTCCCCAGTCTTTCATCACGCAATTCTGATAAAGTCATATCCGTATGTGGAATTGCCCCCACCAGGGATTGGACGATCCCCGGCACATCCGCATCCAGGTCGGGCGTAGCACCATATTCCCCCAGCAGGTAGCCCTTGCGGATATTCTTGTTGGTGGTGGTAGAAAACTCGCTGATGCTGTATAGGGAGGAGCTTCCGCTTGTTTTGTCCTTATCCACAAAATAGATCTGGTCTTTTCGGATCAGGCCAGCATCCAGCAATTCCGTATTGTGGGTGGTAAAAATGAGCTGCGCGTGGTTTGGGTTGGATTTCGGGTTTTGAAATTTCGAGACAATCAGTTGCATCAGCAGCGGATGTATCCGGTTCTCCAGTTCATCCACAAGTAGCACTCCACCGCAGGACAGTACATATTCAATGGCCGGGGCCAGAGCCATGAGCTGCCTTGTACCGTCTGACTCGACAGACAGCGGCAGGTCATACAGATGTGCTTGCCCCTCTTTGTCCAGGCCACGATGGAAGGAGGTGACATTCACCTCACCCATTTGCAGTTTGCGCTCGGAAACATTTGGCGCGTCAGCCAGGGCCTTTGCAAACTGCTTCAAGGCCGTTATGATACCTTCCGGAAGATCGGCCGGCAGTTGATCCACCGTTGTCAGCTCCGTGTTTTTGACCTCGAATTTCATATCCTGGATTCCCAGATCCGCCTCTATGGCGTAACGCTTGATGGCTTGCAGCATATTGGGATTTTCCGAGTGCTCGATTAGCTGGTCGGATAGGTCTGTATAATCGCGGGAAAACAGCAGGCGCTCCCGGAACCAGCGCATGGCGGACATACAGGCTTGCTCGTTCATCGTACACGCCACAGAGAAATACAGCTGATTGGGGGCTACCGCCTCACTGATCAGCTCCCTTTTTTTCTTGTCAGGCCCCTCCCGAAACTCAAAGTTCTGACCGCTGCGGGAGAAGACCATCGCCTTCTGGCCCTTTGGCGAATGGTAGAGGTATTCCTTCACAACCGCCGTTCTCGTCGCGGCAAATCCATAGATGTATTTGATGTTGTCCAGTATATAGGAAAACTCAAACGCGGTAGGCTCGTTCTGCGAGGTGTCATCCAGCAGGAAGGGCTGAACAGGAATTGGGGCGGTTTCGTGCTGTGTCCTCTGGGCGTTACAGATAAATTTCACGCCGAACCAGAAGGCACGGATCACATTCGTTTTGCCGCCCCCGTTTTTCCCAAAGAGAGCGACCGACGGCAAAAGGCCGACTGCTTTATACGGGATCAGGCATTCCTTCATCCTGCTCAGACCCATAGGCTCCATAGACAGGCAGCCCCCGTCACGGAAAGAGCGATAATTTGAGAACTTGAATTCAATCAGCATAGCAACGACCTCCTCTCTTATAGTATAACCCATATTTCAATAAATGCAATCGAAAAAATGAAATTATCACATTATTTTGCTTTAATTTTTTCACAAGGGGGGGAGATTTGCTCAATCAGGATGGCCTTCCAGATTCCTGCTAAAGGCGGTCTGCGGCACCAAAATAGTTTTTAATTCATGTCAAACTTTTTATAAGTTTACGCACAAATTGATTTTAATTTCAAACAGGAGGTAATCAAACCATGGCATCTTCAACCAAACAACTATACCTGTTCCTGACCGCCTGCTCCGGCAACTGGAGGAACACCGTTCATATCTCCTGCCAGGGAGAAACAGACAACCCCGGCTATCTGCTGGCGGCCGACTGGGGCGGCCAGCCGGTGATCCTGCCGGTCCAGCGGTTCTATGAGCTGACAGGCGTGCAGATCGACCCGGCTGAGTGCTGCGGTCAACTCACCGAAGCGGGCTTTGAGGCCCTATATGCCCAATATCTGCTCTGGCAATGTCCCTCGGCAGAGGGCCATCCCCTGCGGCAGCTTTGTGAGGCCAATATGGAAACAGCGCCGTGACCCTGCCTCCAAGGGTTGCGGCGCTGTTTTGTATGAGAGGGGAGCGGGGCCGCTCAATTCCGAAAGAAGATCAGGAACCGGTGCGGCAGAGAAGTTGGAGTTACGGGCCGGTTTCAAATCCTGCTTTTGCTATGCGCTCTGAAATCCAGTTGAGAAGCCTTTAGGACTGTTTAGCAACTTCCGTTCCGCCGTAGTGACATTGTTGGAAAAAGGATTTAGAAAACAGCCCCGCAGCTCTGTATCCAGAGGGCTGCGGGGCTGTTCTGTGCGGGGAGTAGAACCGCGCATATTAGGTCTTTTGGCATAGATCATCTACCCCAAAAGCTGCTGTTTGCGTTTTGAGAGGTCTATACTTCCCCAAGCATACTGAGCAGCAAATAGATAGCTGGTTGATGCGTTTCAATCCATTCCATATCATGCTGCTTTCCAACGAATATTGCGGCATCTTTCCACGCATCAAAGTATTCCTGTCCGGTTTCTGCATCGTAATTAAGCTGAGCTTCCGGTGCTAAATCATCAAGAACGGCTCTCATAATATGCCCGCGCAAATCAGTTTGACCGCCGTTCAAAAACTCGGCAAAGCAGTACTTCAAGGTATACCGGCCATAGTATGTTAGTTCCCGGTACTCGATGGGGTGTTCCTTGATATAATCCCCCGGATTTGAGGACAATGCGGGGCCGCTGCAAATCGTCTCAATGAGCGACCCAATCACCTTATTGGTATCCAGTCCGGTAGACGCTATTGCCTGGGCATAGCACTCCTGTGTCTGCTGAAGGATAAACTTCTGGCTGTTCAAGCCGTCGTCAACAATGTGCGTGGGGAACTTTTCCCGTATGTCCTGGGCATAGTAGCTGCCGTCTTTGGGTTCCCAATATTCCTCCAGTGTAAGAGTGCCGGACGGGTCTTCCCGCAGTGTGATGACAACAGGGATATGGCTGCCGCGGACTGTTTTCAAGCCATTGTCCGTGACCCTATATTCCTCATAGAGCGCCCAGCCGTAGTGAATATATTCTGAAAAGTCACTTCCATCCACAACAACACAGGCAAGCTCTGCAAAACTAGCACAGGATACAAGGCCGGTTGGGTCTGCGGAACGATTATGCTTCAGGATCGCCTGACGGATCGCGGCCTGTTCTTCGGAGATTGTTGTATCGGCTGCGTCCGGCCCAACAGTGGTTGGCGTATCTTCCTCTCCACCGGAACCCATCGAAACGCCATCCAGCCCCAACATGGTACGAATGTTGTTGATGTATTCCGGGTCTTTCACCATGTCCTCCGTGACCAAATAACTGGAAGCGGGATTCCCCCATAGGATCACAAAAATATTTTCGTCCTCTATCTCATAGGTGGACAGTATCAGCGCCATTTCCGCCGCTGAAGCGCCCTTCAAGGCCATCAGCTCCTCCAGCGTTTTCTCCCGGTTGGTTCCCTGCATTAACCCAAAACGGTAGTCATTTTCGGCCATTTGCCAGACATAGACCTCCAGCCCCTTGAAGGTTCCAAGTTCAAAGTATTCCGGGTATTTAACCCGCAACCCATCTATTGTACTTTGGTCAGAGGAAACCGCAGCTGAAATACGAACATTGACATTCTTTACTTCCACATAAACAACTTTATCCTCATCGGTGTTGTTTTGCACATTCACGCCGATTTTGAACCAACCGCCTTTTTCGGCCTCCAACTTCACAGGCATCCCCGGCGTCAGGTAAGTTGGCTCGTCATAGGCGGTTTCCGTTCTTACCTCTACCGGTTTCAAAGATACCTCTGTATCTCCAAGCCCATCACCGGATGCTACAATGATATAATTTCCCAGTGGAGAAACTTCTTCATCAGCATATACGACCGGTTCCTGGCTCCCAGCTGGAACTACAATCCTAAGACCGAAACTATCCTGTTTTGGATTCGTCGCAAAGCACACCGTCACCACCGCGTAGGCAACGACAGCCACGGCAATGACCCAAAACGCTGGTTTTTTGTAATTCAGCACATTTTTCACCCTCTCTTTTACGCCAACTTCTCCAAAAGCCAGCGGGCAGATTGTGACCAGCCGCCGCTGGGTGCTGCACTCCAGCAGGGCGGTGGAGTAGTGTTTCTTTCCATCCAGATCCATCTGCCGGATAACCTTTTCATCACAGGCCAGCTCAATGTCCCGACACAGCAGCACATAAGCCACCCAGCACAGAGGGTTGAACCAGTGAACCGTCAGAACCAGAAAGCCCAGCGGTTTCCACCAGTGGTCACGCCTTGTCAGATGCGCCTTTTCATGGGCAATCACTGGCTCCATGGACACAGCGTCCATGCTGGAGGGCAGATAGATTTTGGGCCGAACCAGTCCCAGGATAAACGGGGATTTTACATGGTCGCACAGAAAGATATTTCCCTCATAGGGCGCTCTTTCCGCAACGCTCCGGCGTACCCGCACATAAGTGATGACTGCATACAGCAGCATAGCGGCGATCCCAATGAGCCAGATCACCGACACAATAAATGTCCAGACATAGAGCGGGTTGACACTAGCAGCCGGGTTCGGCGCAAAGGTTTCGCCAAGAACAGGATTGACCGCGTTGTTGATGGCGGGGATGCCACTATTGATGGAGGGCGTTTCATACTGGATGTTATGGGCATTAAAGGTCTCGGCGCTGGGGATCAGGCTTAACGTGCTCTCAAAGGAAAAGGGAACCACCAGCCGCACAGCGACAATGCCCCACAAAAGGACGGCAATCCATTTCGGCGCCTTTTTCACCACGAGCCGGAGCAACACCACCGCCAGAATCAGCCAGCTTGCGGCAATGCTCATGTTCAGGATTTTCAGGAATAGATCGCCCATATTATTCACCTGCCTTGTCGATCAACTCACGAATCTTGGTAATTTCCTCGGCGGTCAGCTTCTTTTCGCTAGTAAACGCGGCGAGAAAAGCGGGGAGCGAACCAGCAAAGGTTTCATCCACATACTTTTTGCTATGACGGGCATAAAACTCCTGCCGGGACAAGAGAGAAGTCACCACGCCGTTATTGTTTTGAAACAGGCCCTTGTCGCAGAGCCGGCGCAGTACCGTATGTGTGGTTGTCCGCTTCCAGGTGAGTTCCGCCGCGGCCAGCTTTATAAGCTCGGCGGATGTCACCGGCTCTCTCTCCCAGATGATGTCCGCAAAGCGGGCCTCCACAGCCCCTAATTGAATTTCTGCCATAAGTACAGCCTCCTGTCTACACAGTGTAGTCTCATATACAGACTACACTGTGTAGGCGCATTTGTCAAGAGCCTTTTTCCCAAAGGGTATTTATAACACAGCCCCGCAGCTCTGTACTCACAGGGCTGCGGGGCTGTGCGTTTTTGGACGGAATGCGGAACGATTACCGTGGGGTCACTTGCCTCTCGATACTTTCTATATATCGACGCTGGCAAAATCTCACAAAATTTTTCTGCAAAATTTGAGAGCACAGAAAAAGCCTGCCCGCCTTCCATAGAGAGCGGACAGGCATTAGACACTAAAGACTGGAAACCAACTCATATTTCAGGGATGTTCTCAGCGCCAGGTATGCGGGAGAAACATATTCTTTATGCCTCCATTCTTTTTCCTGTAGGTAACTGCTATCACGGGTGCTGATAATATAATCGGTTAATTCTGTATATGGCGCTACCTTTTTTACTGTACGGGCAAGCCTGTTATAAACTTTCGTCAGGCACTCTGGTCTGGGAATATACTCCCCGCTTTCATCATAGTATCCAGAAATTGCAAACAACCGGCTTCGAGTTATTTTCTTCATTTCTTCGTAAACCAACGAAAAACCTGCTTCTATTATCGTATTACCAGCAGCGTTATATCCGGCTATATTCCCATCTTGAAATGGTATCTGCTGCCCCATCAATGCACCCGCTTCTGGCAGGTAGAAGTAATAACGATGCTGATTTTCTGTAACAATGTCCAGCGTCTGCCCATAAATCAGCTTTTCAGAAACGGGTTTGATAATGACGCAACCACAATCTAATGCCGCCTGTGCGATCTGAAAAAAATCTGTGTATCCCAACCAATAATTGATTTGCTTACCCACGTTTAAGTTCCCCTCAGTTATTCTCCTCGCACCACTTCGCAATCTCCCAAATCAGTTCTAGCGGGAGCGGCTTGCTGTACGGGAGCTGGATCGTGCCCTTGCTGGTCTTGTACTCCGTCAGCCGGGTAGCAAACGCCTCCACGGCCTCCGGACCGGGGTACAGGCCGACGTGCCGCTTGGAGGCCGCGAACTGGATCAGATTGCGGCCCTTCCAGTAGGTGGGCATACTCCAGGAGATTTTCTCCCTGGCCTCCGGGATGCTGGCCTTGATGGCGGCGTTGATCTGCCGTAGATAGTCCTGCACCTCCTCCGGCTGGGCGGCGATATACTCCTCAATCGTTGCCGGAGGCTTTCCGCAGTAGTGGCTCTGCTCCGTGTTTTTGAATGACCGCCCGCACTTGGGACAAACCCACATGGCCGCTTCCTCCTATTTCCGCAGAATCTTCTCCATCGGCTTCCCCTTCGCCAGCTCGTCGATCAGCTTGTCCAGGTAGCGGATCTCGCGCATGAGCGGGTCTTCCACCTCCTCCACCCGGACGCCGCAGACCACGCCCTTGATCAGCACCCGGTTCGGGTTGGGCTGGGGTGCGTTGCGGAAAAAGTCCCCATAGCAGAGGCCGGAGGTTCGGAACGCCTCCAGCTGCTCCGGGCTGTACCCTGTCAGCCAGCAGATGACTTCATCCACCTCGGCCTTTGTCCGGCCCTTCCTGATGGCCTTATCCAGCAGAAGTCCGTACACTTTTCCAAAATTCATCTGAAAAACTTTGTCGTTGTTCATACGCTGCACACTCCCGGCGATGATAGCATGTTTTTACATTGATTCGCATTCTTTCACAATGTCCTTGAAACCATTCCGCCATGAGTATTCTTGCGCATAATCAAGACAAGATTTTTGGAATGTATCTTTCTTTTTATAGTCAGAACCAGCTTGAAGGAGCATCACATATATCTCTTTCATCTCTTCTGTCGGATGCTTTGAAATAGTAATGGCATATTTCAACGGGATAGCATCAAACTTATCAGTCGCATTTACATCCATACCTGCTGAAATGAGAAGTTCGGTCTGTTTCCTAAGATGGTTAATATCGCCTTTTCTGAATCCAAAAAAGGAAACATGGAGTGCATTTCTACCATATTTTTTGTCTCTGAAATTCAGATCAATCCCATTCTCCAGCAAAAAACGGATAATTGCCAGTCGGCCCTCTGAGTTTTCAGTTGATGTTACAGCTAACTGCAAAAGGTTGAAGTTCGAGTAGGGATCAACCTCATTGATATTGCCGCTATAAAATTTTCGGAAGGCATCCCAATCACCTTCCCTTGCCGCATCAAATATATTTACAACTGTCATTTTGCTACCTCCAGCAGATTGTTGGCCTTATGATAGCATATTTTCTAGTCATCGTCTACTATTCATTTTGCAAGAGCTGGCCTGAACCCTGTTCGGGCTGGCTCTTTTATTGTTTACAAAAAATTCACGAAATCAAGGGCCCATTTCCTGATTTCGAGGGGCGTATTGAAATGAGAGTTGAAAACCGGACAAACCAAGCGCACCCACACAATCGAATAAGGTCCCCCGCACAGAAGGCGGCTGTTATCAGCGGCTTTTGGGGGCGGTATGCCTGCGCGGCCACTCTCGTCCACATAAAAAATTCACGAAAGAAAGAAGGTATTCTATGAAACGCATCAACATCAAGTGTCCCTACTGCGGCTCCCGGGCGCTCCTCCGGCCCGCGTCGGTGGTGCATGAGCACACCGTACCCGGCGAGGAGGTCTACGTCTGCGCCCGCTTCCCTGTCTGTAACGCCTATGTGTCCGCCCACCGGGACAGCCATCTGCCCATGGGTACGCTGGCGAACCGGCCCCTGCGGCAGAAACGGCGGCAGGCCCATATCGCGCTGAACCGCCTTTGGGAGCAGGGCTTTATGACCCGCAAGGAAGCCTACCGCTGGCTCCAGGTGCAGCTTGGCCTGCCGGAGAGCGAGGCCCATATCGGCCGCTTCTCGGAGTTCCGCTGTGAACAGGTCATCGACCTGTGCAGCCGCTTCGCCGGGGCCGGCAGGCGTGCGGCTTAGCCGGGGGGGTGTCAATATGAACAGACGGGATACGTTGATCCAGGACCATCTGAACTGTGTCCATTGGGTCATCTGCGGCTTCATCCATGTCAATCCAAACGTCTGCGGCCTGGAGTACGACGATCTCTACCAGGAGGGGTGCATCGCCCTCTGGCGGGCGGCGGAGACCTTCGACGAACAGCAGGGGGCGCAGTTCCACTCCTACGCCATTTCGGTCATCCGCAACCATCTGGTGGACTACTGCCGGAAGATCCAGAGCCGGACAGCGCCGGTGGTATCCCTGGAGGCGTGGGATGTGGAGATGGCCCGGCGCGGCGAGACGGACTGGGATGGTGAGGGCAGCCTGTTTGTGGAACAGGTGCTGGAGTACGGCAAGCGCACCTACAGCGGCGTGGCCCGGCTGGGTGTGGAGGCGCTGGAGCTGAAGATCGCCGGGTACAGCGGGACGGATATTGCCAAGCTCTACGGCGTCCAGCCCAACCATGTGGGGGCGTGGATTTCCCGGGCGGCCCAAAAGCTGAAAAAAGATGTGTTCCTTGTTGAAAACGGCGGCGCAAATCCGTAAAAGAAAATATCACAACGAATTGGGGAGGTTACATTATGAGTTCTCGCACTTACTATACCGCGGTGGGCCACTTCCGCCGCAAGAGCAGCGGCCTGGGGCGGAGTTATCCGGTCATCATCATCAATGAGCAGGAATATAACGTGGACATCCAGGAGATGGCCCTGTGGACCGCCCTCAACTGGCGGCTGCTGGACTTCCCGCAGGTCGAGGCGGAGTATAACAAGCTGAACCAGGACTGCGCTATCCCTGCCCGGCGGACGCTGGAGGACTGCCTGGGCCGCCTCTGCACCCGGGGGCTGGTGGCCTCTGGGACGGGCAGGACGGACTTTGAGGCGCTGTACGACCTGCTGGGCGGGCTGTATGTGTCCCCGCTGTCCGAGCGCCTGCCCCTGCGTCTGGCGGCGTTCTTGAAACTGACCGTACTAAAGGGCATCCCTGTCTCCAAGGCGCGGGAACTGTTCCGGAAGGACCGGCCCAGCGAGGAGGAGGCCCAGGTGATGGCTCTGTCCCGTCAGGCGCTGCTGTCCACCGCCGAGCTGATCAAGTGCGCGGAGGTGGGGGCTAAAGACATCTCCACCGATGAAAAGCTGATGGACGCCCTCTACAATGACGAAGATACCACCAGCGACAACATTGCGGATATGATGCTGACGGCCGAGAGCCGGGAGCGGATCACCGTGGCAGTCGCCAACCTGTACCTGCGCAAGCAGATCATCTTCCAGCGGGGATAGACAAAATTCGACTGCATATCCCCTGAAAATATGTTATTCTACACCTATGTGAAAATCGCTTGACACAGAAAAGGAGGACGCCCTTATGGTAAAGAAGATCAGTCAGCTCAAACTTCCCGATCCACACGATACCGACCCCCATCCCCGCCTGTTACTGGACGGCTACGGCATCCACGCCGGCCAGTGTTTCCGGGCCCTGTTCCCGGATGACTGGCACGACATCACGCTGGAGGTGAGCTGGAATGAAACCGGCCCGGCCTGCTGGTACATCTCTACTCCCGGTTTCAAGGATGTCTGCCCGGTGGGGCTGTTTGTGGAGGTATAAGACTGGAGCGCCGCCCGTGTCACTGGGACATGGGCGGCGCTTTTTTTCGTGTTATACCCTGCTTCGGATCATGCTTCTGCGGACTTGCATATCTATCAGGAAGATGATATACTACGGGTAGAACTATTACAGGGAGGGAGCGGCCATGACAATCAAGCCGTCCACTGCGCTGCGCAACGAATATTTGCAGATCTCGCGTTTAGCCCGTGAGTCCGGCGAACCCATCTTCATCACCAACAAGGGCGAGGCTGACGGTGTTTATATGAGCATCGAGGCGTATGAGGAGCGGGAGAAGATGCTGGCGCACCGGGCAAGCATCCTGGCGGCGGAGGCGGCGCGTCTGGCGGGGGCGCCGGCTGTCACCCAGGAGGCGCTGGACGCCAAGGTGGAGGCGCTGCTGAATGGCAAAGTATAAGCTGGCGTATCTGCATCCGGCGGAGACGGACATACTGGAGATCGTCCGGTTCCATGCCGAACAGGTCGGCCCGGCGTCTGCCAGGGAGGTCTACCGCTCCATCCGGGAACAGATCGGTCGGCTCCAAGACTTCCCGATGCTGGGGCCAATCCACCCTGACCCGGAGCTTGCGGCTCTGGGCTACCGGAAGCTGGTGCTGACCAAGACCTATGTTGCGGTTTACCGGCTCATTGATGATACTGTGACTGTTTATCGTGTGGTAAACGGGAAAACGGACTATCCCAGGTTACTCAAATAAATACACCCATACGCCGGATGCCTGTTTTGGGCATCCGGTTTTTGTGACTATTAGAATAGTCATTTTTATCTTGACAAAGGGCAGATGGATGTGATAGTATCCTAATATGACTAGCGCGATAGTCACAAAGGAGACATAGCTATGGAAATGAAATTGTTTGATTCCGAATTAAAGGTGATGGAAGCCTTGTGGAAGGAGGGCGATCTGACTGCGGGCCAGTTGGTGAAAATTCTGAAGGAGCAGACTGGCTGGAACCGCAATACCACATACACGGTTATTAAGAAGCTGATTGAGAAGGGCGCGGTGGAACGCTACGAACCCAACTTCACCTGCCGGGCGGTAGTGACGAAGGAGTGCGTCCGACAGGGCGAGGCCACAGAACTGATCGACAAGCTCTTTGACGGCTCTGCGGAGCTGTTCCTGTCGGCCTACGTCAGCGGGAAGAAGTTGTCCAGCGACGAGATTGACGGCCTGCGGCGGATCGTGGAAAAGCTGAAATGAGGGGAACCATGGGTATTGTTGAAATGAGCGTGCAGGCGGGGGCGCTGATTGCGGCCATCGTGATCGTCCGCGCCATCACGCTATACCGGCTGCCGAAAGCCAGCTTCCTGGCCCTGTGGGGGATCGTCGTCGCAAGGCTGCTGATCCCCTTTTCTCTCACGTCGAGGTGGAGCGTTTACAACCTGTTTTCCGGGCTTTGGAGACATAAGGACACGGCGGTTCCCACTGGTAGCTATGTAACAGTCTGGGGCGGCCAGGCCCAGATTCCGGCGTCGCCTGAAGCCGCCGGCGGGCCGGCGGGAGCCGCACTGTCCATTCCCCCACTGACAGCCCTGTGGATCGGCGGTATGGCAGTGCTTGTCGTGGTATTTGCCGTCCTGCTGGCGAAGAACTACCGGGCGCTTAGGACCGCCGTTCCTGTGGAAGACCACGCTGTTATCACGAAATGGCGGGAGGAGTACCGGCTGTTCCGGCCTCTGCTGATCGTCCGGTCTGACAAGGTGAGTTCTCCGGCCTCCATCGGCATCCTGCGGCCGCGGATCATCTTTCCGCAGGTGATGGATCTGGACAATGAGCAGCTGGTTCGTTATATCCTTGTCCATGAATACGTCCACATCCGTCGCTTTGACACGCTGTGGAAGCTGCTGGCCCTGTGCGCGGTGTGCGTCCACTGGTTCAACCCCCTGGTCTGGGTGATGCTGGTTCTTCTCAACCGCGACCTGGAGCTGTCCTGTGATGAAATGGTTCTGCGGCATTTCGGCGGGACAGAGCGGGCGTCCTACGCCCATTCGCTGATCGACATGGCGGAGCGGGGCCGTCCCTTCTCCTTCATGCACAGCTACTTTAGTAAGAACGCCGCAGAAGAAAGGATAATTGCTATTATGAAATACAAGAAAACATCGTTGCTGGCCGTCGTGCTTGCCCTCGTCCTGACCCTCGGCATGGCGACCGGATTTACGACAGGAGCCGTGGCGGAGGACAACAATTCCTCCCTGCCGAACGGCCAGCCGTCAGCCTCCCAGCGCAACGACGAGGAGACCGGGCCGCATGATAATGAAAGTACGCCGAGTGGACTAATATCAGTCAACCGTGGGGATGAAAGCAAGTTCACCCCGGAGGAATGGGCCGAGATTTTGAAAAAGGTCGAGGCCGGAGAGATTTTGCTCTTTGAGACAGCAAAAGAGGAGCGGGCGTTTTGGGATAATGAGGACAACGCTGCCCTCAAGGAATCTCTGTTCTCAAAGGGCAGTATCAGTATGAGGTGGGAGGACTTCCAGGTGCTTAATGATGTTCCAACGAATCTTCCCAATGGTGAAATGATGGTCAATATTGTTACAGGAGCCACCGGATTTAGCACAACAGATGGTAGTGATAGCAGAAATGCCCCGACGGATGTAGCGGCAGTCCAGATAGCGAAAGAAGCACTGTTTGAAAAGGTCGCTGTTGATAAGGCTGAATCGAACGGGGATGGAACGGCTACTTCTTTAGCCGGTGTATCATTCTCTAATGAAAAGAGCACCAAAACATCTATTGCCGCCCAGTCAGAAGTATTCTACAAATTTGGTTCTGGCAGCGACAAGACTTTCTATGAAAAGGATACAGATATAGCGTTCACGATTCAGTGTTCTCATGCGGATATTCCTTTGACAATTAGCTTGCTTCCTGTTGGGTCCACTGAAGCCGTTGATTCTCATAAGGTGGAAAGCAATGAGCAGACTACTATCATTTTAACTGTTCCCGCCGATGGAGACTATGTGATTTCCGTCAGAAATGAGAGCCTGTCGAGAACCCAGGAGTACAGTCACATGATTGTCAGATAAAGCACTTTTGACCGGTAAAATCCCGCTGGCCCTGCTCGTTTGGTGGAGCCGCTTATAGGGGATAAGTCCAAAAGCGCCGCCTGTGTCATAGGACATGGGCGGCGTCTTGTTCGTCCGGGGAATCTTGAAATATAACTTCAAAACCGCTATAATCTGTATCGGATATAAAATTTAGTAGGGTTGTTCTTTGCTCCTATTCGCAGCAATACCCGGGCCGGATCACAGTATCATTTCAAGGAGGCTGTCCATGAAAACCGCTGTCCGAATTTTTGTTGATCTCTGCATCGTAGTGCTTCTGGTGCTGTTCGCCTTCTCCCTGCTGTACCTCCATATCGGCTCGCTGGAGATGGAGCCCACCGAAGAGGATCAGGCCAAGGCCCTGGTCGCGGCGGTCTTTGGGATGATCGTCACTGGCGTCCCCTGTGCTGTGTGCATTGGCCTCCGGGCCACCGTCCTGCGGAAACGGCGGGAGCGGTAAACTAAAATGTGGCAGCGGTCATACTCTATTAGCCAGTGGAAAATATTCCTCGTTCATGTTACAATGAGGCTGGAATAGCTTGTAAGTTGGAGGATACGCAATGAGGCGATGGAAACCCGTGGCGGGCCTGATACTTTTGACAAGTTTCCTGTTGTCCGCCTGCGGCCCGCTTACGCCGCTGCTGACGGAAAAGGAAGTCCTCTCCGAGTTATCGGAACGGTATGACGGGGCGGAATTTGTCATTTTGGAGACGATCAACGACTGCGAATACAAAACAGAAGATAAAACTATACGGTGCAGACTATATCTGGCCGCTCCGGCTGAGGATCAGGAACGTGCCTTTTGGGTCCACTCAACGGTCAGCAAGAGCTGGGGAGGCGATTCGCTTCCCATGCGGTACAGCAGCGGTATAACAGACACCTATGCCTTTGATTATTTGTTGGAGCGGTTTGACGCACTCCTGACAGAAAATGAGATCGGCCATTTCTTTACCATAAGCTCCGGAAGCTCCGGAGATGTTGCGGAACATCTAAAGAGCCAACATTTGCAAGGCGGGGGCTTCGCAATCCCAATCACGCAGGAAACAGCGGAGACTATTGCAGCAAAGGTTTTAGAGATACGGGAACAACTGGCGGAGGAGTATCCGCTGTCCAGTTACTTGGACTATTTTTCTCACCCGGCTTATGAGCCCATAAGTCTTGGGATTAGATTCTACGATGCGGCTCATAGTATTCCGGATGCAGAATCTTTATCTGAATATACCTTTTTCTTCCCATACGACAAAAAATTTGATGAAAATGACAACATAGTTTATCGAAACACTCTGGAAACGATCCTGGCGGACATTGATAAAACAATCTATGGCATCGTGGAGGATTAGGCTTGATGGTTTACAGCAAGATCAAATATGATGCGCTCCGTTCGCTCTATGACCAGATTGAGCAGGGAGCGAGCTATGTTTCCGCTGCCGAACAGACGCTAAAGCAGGATGCTCCACATCAAAGCCTGGAGCAGATCGTTTTCACCATTACTGTTATAGAACGAATCTTGCTTCTCAAAGTTGCCCTCTCCCCCAACCTGATTGAAAAAGCACTTGCCGCTATAAAAAGTTTTCAGTCAATATCAGAAAGTGATCTGATGGAGCAAATCTGTATCCCTGTATATTTGACGGACCTGAGTATATTGCATCAAAGAGTTTCCACTATTTTGCAAAGGGAATATGGTGTTGCGGTATAGAGGCCCGCTCCCCATTTCCTCGTGGAGGTTGGTTTATGGCTCTATTTTCTTTTGGAAAAGTGATAACAGTCAGCGATGAAGACTACTATGAGGCAAAATGGGCGGCACTGGATGGGTTTTACCAGTACATTGACGAGGGAGACAATTACGACTTAGCTATGGCACGATTTTTGGATGACCTCCGCCCATCGGGAGGATTTGACGAGATGGTAATGATCCTCACATTGGCATCCAGGTTTTATAGATTTGGGCATAACCTACCCCGCATCTTGGCTGAAGAAGTAGAAAAGTCGGTTGATTTATATAATCGCCAATTCAAGAAAGCCCGTCAGACGTTGGGACAAGAGCAAGCAGAAGATTTAGAAATGGAATACAAAAACTCCATTTCCGCATTAGAAAAATATTTGTAATTTATGAACATAAGTGATATGGAGGACGTGAACGGAAAACGACTCTTGGACATCGTTCAGCTGTCGAAAATTGAAAAGAGAGTCAATGGCGAGGTTTTCTACAGCCTGTCGGACTTTAGGCGACAACTGGAAGTGATGAAAGAGGGCACTCTTTCTGTGACGAACTGCATCCTCACACCCTATTACATCCATGCTGGGGCACTGTATGAGCTGTACGAATATGAGTTGAGCATCCGCTTGGCCGATCAGCCGGACTTTCACCGATACTTGCTGAAAAAGACAGGGCGCAGGACTGTGGAAGAAATTCCGGATCATATTGTGTGTCTGCAAAGAGAATGCCATATCGAAGTTTCAAAAGGCGATGGCCGGCTGCCGGTGGGGCGGCTCCTGCAATATGTGGACTTTCTGTGTACGGAGGATGCTGTAATTTCCCAGATACGACAGGTATTTGGCGCTTATCAGAAAGATGATATGTGGTTTTCCTTTTATTGATATACTTTAGCGTGAGTGAGGCGGGTGGGTATGAAGCCTGATTGGTACTGCAAACTTTTCATCTGTGCAGATGTGTCCAAGGAGGAACTTCTGGACTTAATCAATCTCCACCTGTGCGGTGTCAGAGAGAGAATACGGACTATCCGAACTGAATTGTTGGAACTGGACCTCATAGAGAACGATGAATACGCACCAGGTTCCCGGGATTTCCTGTTTTGGAGATATTACGCCGATCTGGAGGCGGTGACGGAAGACCGGACGGAGTATACCCGCTGCATCCGGGACCTGATGACCTTTTTGCGTGAGAAGCAGATTGAGACAATAGCGGCCTGTGATTTTGAGCAGGCGTTGGAATAATAGCTGTCGAAAATAAGAATAGCGCCAAAAACTGGCAGATATGCGGCTATTCGTAAAATGTCAGCCCTGTAACAGCCTGGAACGCCGCTCCACCAATCCGCAGGATCGGATACCCGTTGCCATACATAAAAGAGGAATATTTAGCAGGCTCCTCAATGCCATTGTGGGTATAGTACCACCACGTTTCACCCTGCTCCGTTTTGTGGAAGCTGTAGGAAAATTCATATACAATGCCGTCAACACCAGTGATTGTGAAGTGCTCCAGTTCTCCCACCGGCTCCAGTCCCAGCCGATTCAGCAACTCGAACAAGCCGCCGTAGCTGACATAGGAAAACTCTAACCCGGAGCCAGCATAGGGTACTGCTCCAATACCAGAAAAGAGCGATACTGGAAGTGCTTTACCGTCCCGGGACAAGTGGGGTACAGTGGAACGATCCTCGCCTTCCGTCCAGGCCGGGTTCCAATTCTCCTGGGCATAGGCATCCAGATCCTCCTCTGAAAAATCGGAGCAGAGCAGACGATAAAAGGTGTAATAGGACTTGACCATCTCCGCGCACAGCTCTTCCATCTCCGTAGCGTCGCGGCAGAAGGACACGTGGAAGTCGGAGGCTAGAACAGTGGAGGTGTTGAGGCAGGTTCGATTTGTGACAGGATCGCTGGAGGGAAGGGGCAGGCCATCCAACTCCAGGACGGCATAGTGGGGAGGCCCGGCGTGGGGCTGTGCCTCATACCAGCTATAAAAGGAGCGGAGCTGTTCCGTTGCCTGGGCAACATCTGTCATAGAAGAAAAATGAAACTCCAAATCTCCGTTGGCAGATACAGCCCACAGACTGAGGCCATCTCCCATAGTCTGATACTGTTCCATATAGTGTTCTCGGAACACACGATCCCGGTCGTGGTATAGCGAGTAATCTATCATGGGTGCGGGATGCCCAGTCATACGCCGGCTACCCACATGGAACACTACATCGGGCATATCGGTGAACCAGCACTCCCAGATGCGGTCTGGAGAAGTGTTGCCATTATCCAGAAGCGGGCTTGTAAATTTCTTTGCAACGGTTACATCTTCACCAGGGAATTGAGCTTTTACATACGCCAATACTTCCCTGCGGGTGTGGGGCTGCCAGTGATCTCCGCAGCTGGACAGCAAAAGGCAGGCCGACAATAGGCATATTGAGAGAAGAAGATGTTGCCTTTTCATCCAGCGGCCTCCTTTTTGTTAAAGCTTATCTATTCCAACCCCTGTTATAATAAAATCTCCATCTTCCAATTCTGGCTTAAAAAGACGCCAGCACTCTTCCTGGGAGGAAGCGTTGACAAAGCATTCTAATGTCCATCCGTTGGAAAATGTGATGGTCAAATCGTAATTGCTGCTCAATTTGGCAGAAGTGACAACAATCTGGGTGCTTTCAGAAAATAATAATTTTGCCTTTTCGTCGAATAGGTTATTTCCTTGAATGTCCCAATCGAAATCTTCGTTTAAGCCGTGTCCGCTGGCTGGAGTAAACATATCTGCGGACCCCAGTTCAATGCTGCCACTGCTGTTCCTGATCCGCCATGGGCAATCCAAGTCCAAAGAAAACTCGCCCAATGTGCGTTTCCGGCCCCGCAGCTCTACTTCCGTTGGCCGCCCAAAATGAATCCAGCACATGGCGGCGGCCCGGCCGATTTTGTAGACATTCTTGCCGATCAGATCTTCTGGTTGGATCATTTGACCACCGGCCCTTCTGAACAGTTTCCCTGTGATGCTTTTACAGTAATGGAACGGATGACCGCCTGATATTCTGCCAGCGCGGCCTCCCGTGTCTCCGGCGGCAGGGCGTGCTCTACGAGGGACAGAACCTCCAGCATCCCACCCCCGTCCTGATAGATATGGGAAATTATTTCAGCTTTTGCGGTACTGCCCCGCACCGACGCCATCAGGGGCGGTTTCCTGCGGCGCTGGAAGCGGAACTCGGAAAGCGGCCCATACTGCCTCTGCCAACTCTTTTGAATCGCCGCTTTGCTCAATTCCTCATAACCGCTGTCAATCAGGAACGAGATGTGATTCCGGGGCGCGTCCTCCATAGTGAAAACCTGATAGGCGTCGGTGTGGCCGTCCCCGCAGTCCAGGAAAGCGTCCGAGGGCCTGCGGTACGAGACTGCGCTGCCATGGACCGTCTCAAAGGACAGCGTTTCATTGGCGAGACTCTCCAGGCCGGGTGAAAACAGAGATAGCACCGTCTCTCCCAACTGGGCCGCAGGGGCGTCTGCGGGGATCTCCAGAGGGAGCTGACCCACTGGCTCAATGTAACCGCCGTCCGTGTCCCGAATCAGCTTGACGATCTCCAGAATGGGGCCTCTTGCGTTGATCCTGACACACTGGAACTTCCGGCTGAAGGCGGCATAGCCCTTGATGCCGGTGACTTGCCAGAAACGGCCCGCACCCAGGTCTACCCTGGGGACGGGCGGGGCGGTTCTCGAACGCTCTAGGGCATTCAAAAGAGCCTCGCCCAGTGCGGCTGCGGTGAATCCGCTGTCGAGAACGGTGACAGGATCGATCACCACCCGCATGGGAGTGTTCCCCATACGAGTCTCCGGACAGACAAGGCAGCCGAAGCTGCTGTTGTAATAGACGTTCATGTGACCCCCTCCCCGATTTAAGGGCAAGCTGTGACGCGGCACCTACCCGCCCACCTTCCCCATCGCCTGGGCGATAAAGGCGATGTGCTCCCGGAGCTTATACTTCCGCAGGTGCTCCACCCGCCTGCTTCCGCCCAGGCCCAGCAGCGGCGCATAGCCGAAGCACTCGTCAAACTGGAGCGGCCCCAGCGCCTGGACCGCCTCCCGATACTGGGCCAGCTCCAGGAACCTGTCATTGAAAACACCATCCTCCAGATCGCCCCAGAAGAATTTCAGCCCGGCGGCGACGCCCTCAAAGGCGCCGCTCTGGTAGTTGACAAAGCGGAGATAGCGGCCCTTCTCCCAGGTCAGGAGCCCGGCAAAGGCGGTGGCGAACACCGGGATAGCGGAGCTGCTGAGAGCATAGGTGTCCCGGAGCAGATCCTGATAGTCGTCTGGGTCAATAATCTTCAAGCAGCCGTCCAGCAGGGTGCCGAAGCCATAGTCCCGCCAGACGTTCAGCAGCTCCGGCGGGAGGGCGGAGGCGTATTTCTCGCACAGCGCCGCAGGAGCTGGACACTCTCTTTTGAAACTCTGAAACAGATCCATCACAGCCTCCTACTGCATTCTTCCGCCAATTCGCGGAAGTTCTTTCTGTTGATAATAAAATCCCACAAGATGGGGAACTACATTTAGCGGGCAAGGGAGATGTTGGACAATGGGATTCTGGGTCGGGAAATGGCTGCATGATCCGCCGAGCAAGGAGTATGACAGCACTGGAAAAAGAGCTATTATTAAGCACTTGTGCTTTGGTCCTGCCGAAACTCAGACATGGTACGAGTCAGCGGACGGCCAGTATTATTTTGAGTTGCATATCATCGAGGGCTTACAGGCGGGGGATGTATTCCTTGACCAAATCAGCAGGGTAAAGATGCTTGAAGCCATCACCACAGAAATTGAGCTATGTAAGCAGTTTAATGAAACCCAATTAGCCGCTTTGTTCCGGGCAGAAAAGGATAGAATGGAAAAGTAATATTTTTAGACACGCCTAATCGCCAATACAGATCAATCCTGAGCCCTCTATCATGGCTCTTTCTGCAATTTCTATCAAATCACAAACCATACCACACCATTCTCCGGAATTTGGATGGTTTTCAAAAATAGCACTGTTCAAGAGATAGTGGCAGGTATTTACGATCTGAGGCAAATCGGTCCGGGGGATTTCCGTGTCAGCATAAGGATTGAGACCGCATATTTCATCTGCACGAAAAGACAATTCTTTGCTCTTTTTGCAAATGAAATCTAACAATTCATCGTTGAACTCAACATTATTGTCACGCACATCAAGGTCGCTTATTAAGCCACCTATATAAAAATTCATAGTTGAACTTCCCCTATTTCTTTTCCCATTATGTAGTCAAGCTCCCTAAGAGCCTCTTCCGCCTCTCCTTTTAGCCCGTCTACTGACAGGAATGACTCAATATGCCGTCTATATTTCTGATTGCCTGAAAATCCCCAAAAGGTAAGCATATAGCTGGAACACTCGGCGTTCAGCCGGGTTAAGCAAGGCAGGATCACATCTAAATCGAACCCGGCAAATACCTGGTGAGCGGTCATTATTTGTAGGCACACATTGAGAATATTTTCAACAATCGTGTCATCCTGGTAATGTTCAATGCGGCCCAGCAAAAAGTTGACGATTTCTATTACTTCGCTGTCCTTTAACTCACAGCCCGCCAGCATATCTCCGGCTGCGCTAATTTCTGCATCCAGTTTTTCCAAGTCCGGTTCATCAAACGTTGTTTTCAGTTTTTCCAAGGAAGTCATGAGCAGTTTCCTCCGCAAAATTCGCAGTATTTTATATTCTGTTCTGGAGGTTCCTATGAGGTTTTCCGAATACGATACAGTTAAAATCATAAAGGATTCTGCCAATGGTGCAAAGCGAGGGGATATAGGTACTATCCTGATGGTGTTCAGTGAGCCGTCCGAGGCTTACGAAGTCGAAATAGTAAACGAGGACGGGACTTCAAGAGCGCAATACACTATGCAGCCAAATGAGCTGGAGCACATTTAGACCGCAAATCATAGCAGACAACTATTTCATGCGGAGATAAACCCCGTCGTCCTCAACTTTCTCCACAGACATCCCCATGATCGAAGCGAAGTCATCCACGCTGATCCAGAAGAAATAGGCTGCTCCGGTGTGCGTGCTGGACAATTCAAGGTAGTTTTCGATTTGCAGCTTACGGCCATTCTTATAGAATGTCAAGCTGTCTCTTTGCCGTTCTATGAGATAGTGGTCATTGCCAATTTGGTAGGTAGTTGTTTGCTCCTTCATCGAAATAGAGTAGCCGGAGTCCGGATAGTAGGTTTTGATGATCTCCCGCTGCAAATGATCCTCGACTCCGCCATTGTACTCAATATCAATGCCAAACCCAACGGGTGCGTAGTATCGTTTATCTTCAAGATTGTAGAGGAAACGGATCTCGTACCTGTCTGATTGATATGGCTCCCCATTGATATATAGGGCGCGGATGTACTTTTGGGGGATGGAGGCCAGCATTTCTTCTGACAGCTCCACATCATCCTTGACCAGCCCCATATCCACTGCATTCTTGAAATTAAGGTGCAGGAGCTGCTGGTAATAGGAATAGTCCCAGTCTCCCTGCTTCTCTATTATAATCAGCTCTCTTTCTCCGTACAATGTCCATAATTTAATTTCAAAAGGAAACCAATCCAGCGTTTCCTTGGGGATGTAATCTTCCACAAGACAATATACCTCTTCTAACGCATCCGCACTTGCATCAAGGCCGGCCATATCAGAAATGCGATTTGTCAGGTTAATGGCGGAGCCAGACAGCCTATCGTCTATCTCGATATGATACTTTTGCAAAATTCCCCCAATTTCCTGGGCGAAGTATTCAAAGAGCTTTCCAGCGTAGTCATTCTTGGTAAAGGCAAATGTCCCACTAAACATTGTACTGGATGCCTGATAATTTTCAAATGTAAATATGATGCCTTTATTGTCTACTGTAAATCGCTTGAATTTGTGCCCCTTGGATCGTGTGCCGGTTTCCACATTGAGAATCACCGCATCAGGAAGGATTTCTCTAATGCCTGCTTCTATCGCATGATTACTCTTGAGCCGCCCACAGCTGGTCAGGCTTAATAGCATAAACAGCAGGCCAATCGCTTGTTTTGCTTTTCCCTTCTTCTTACTCATGTCCCTATGCTCCTCCTGTATAAGCTGCTGTCATAGATACCTAATCCACTTGAAAAGAGAGTGAATAATCCGGGCTCAGTTCCGAGCAGAGTGCTTTGTACGCGGCTCTGATTTCATCATACCACAGTTTCTTTTCTTCGTCACTCCATACAAGCCCGCTTGCCGGATCAGCCCAGTCCAGCGCAGCATCGTATCGGGCTATCAAATCCTGAAGGATGTGAACAAGCTCATTAGAAATTGGCAGAGCGTCCGCTTTAACAGGATAGCCATACTTTTCTCTTGCAGTCATGTTTACGCTCCAGATACATACTCCGCTCGCAAAGTCAAACATATACTTCATTTCGTATTTTGCCACCGATGTGTCCTCCATAGGGCAAATGAATGATACTGGCGTTCACATGACCATCTTAATTCAGGCAATCGTCCAGGAGCTTTTCCAGCATCTCCCCGCAGGAGTCAAAGGCCGCCACCTCCTGGCCGGATGGGTTATCCAGTTCCATATACCGCCCTGTTGCGAGCTCATAGACATACCAGCTGATATTGCTCTCCCCCAAAAAGAGGTAAGCCCTCTGGCTCTCGACCTCGTACCAAACTTCGTTCTGTTCGATCAGACCATACACCGAATATTCCGGGGCCGTCGGGAAGGAGCCTCGATCTACTCCGTACAGGATGAACCCATTCCACTCAAAGCCATTGACATGGCGGAGTACATCTATAAATTCCCGGGGTGGCTGAACTCCCAGGGTGTTTTGTACCTGGGCTGCCCAGCTGCTGATGATTTCCTCTGGGGTGCCAGAATTAACGCAGGTAAAAGAATATTCCTTGCTCAGTTCTTGAACCTTTTTTAGCTTATCTGTCCACATATTGCTTCCCCCAAGTGGCTAATATTGGCTTCATTTTAGCATATAAGCAAGGTCATATCAAGACTTCGTACTTTCAACTATTGCTGCATATATCCCGAAGCAGACAAGATTGTTGTAGATTGGAGGCATACAGCTATGGCTAATATTATTTCGCTTGATTCAATCAACGAACGTATTTCTATGAGCAATGGCTTGACAAGTGTTTTCATTGACGTGTTAGGTCTGAGCGGTACACATTTAGCGAAGACCGATGCCGAAAAGCGCATGATTGTTTGGCTTTTAGAAAAGGATCAGAGTGCAGTCGGCGGAGGCGCTGTGGGCTTTGACATCTCCGAAATGCCATGGGACGATACAGCTTTTGACGATATAAAACGCTTTTTGCTGGATGTCATCGAGGGAGCCAGACAGAGGGATAGATGGAATTTCTTAGACTATCAGCCTGACGAAGCCCTGTTGTTTCCCTGCTTAGATAAGTTTTATAAGCTAATAGCCGCCATGGATACAAGTATGCTCAATCAAGAAGCTATTCAGAATTGGCTGCGCGATACTATGGAAGTACCAAATGACCCTAATATATGTGGGTATCCTTGTTGTCAAAAGCACCCGGTATTTCTGAGCGTATTTGGTTGTCATCTATGCAACAATTAGATATATCTTGTTATGCCAATATACTTGGCATCCGATATACGCCAAAGCAGGCGGTCTGGAACACACGCTCCAGGCCGCCCGCCTTTTTTCTGTCCTCTGGCAGCGGCTCCCGCTGCTTTGAGCACCGAAAGAAAAGCCTCACGGTGAGACCGCCGCTCCCTAACCGGGAACCCGCCTCACCGCAAGACCTACTCTTTTGTGATCCACCCAACAAACAGCGATACCTTTTCCAGATCCTCGTCACTCAGCTCCCGCAGCTTCTCTGTCAGCACCGCCCGCAGCGTATTTGTCCCTTGCAGGCCGGAGAAGAACTCCGCAGGGCTGACCTCAAAATAAGCCATGATGTTGAACAGCTCTTTCATGGAGGGCATCGTGGCCCCGCTGGTGATGGAGCGGATATAGGAACCGCTTTTCCCCAGCTCCAGGCTCAGTCGGTGCTCCGACACCCCTTTTTGACTTCGTAACGCTGTGATCCGCTCACGCAGATACCGCTCGTACTGCTGAACCTCGTCCATACCGCGCCTCCTCTCTGACTGTTCATTATTGTACCTTGAATTGTCGGAGAGTATCAGCGGTCAAATTATCAATTTCTCCTTTGATTCTCCTTGCGTTGGTAGTATAATTATTAAAACCAAAAGAAAATTGATTTTTGTACTATTCAAACTGGGGGATTTGCTATGAGAAGTCATACCTGCTGCTTTACCGGACACCGGCAGCTTCCACCGGGGAAACAGGCGGAGATCGCCAAACATATGGAGCGCGTTATCACTGGCCTGTATCAAAGGGGCATCCTATACTACGGGGCCGGGGGCGCATTGGGGTTCGATTGCCTCGCAGCCCAGACGGTGCTCCGCCTGCGGGAGAGCTGTCCCGGCATGAAGCTGATCCTTGTCTTGCCTTGCCTGACGCAGACAAAGGGCTGGCCCGCCGCCGATGTGGCGGAGTATGAGCGGATCAAGGGACTGGCAGATAAAGTGGTCTACACCGGGCAGGCGTATACCAGGGGTTGTATGCACAAACGAAACCGCCATC
Organism: uncultured Oscillospiraceae bacterium; assembly: GCA_910588045.1. GTDB lineage: Bacteria > Bacillota > Clostridia > Oscillospirales > Oscillospiraceae > Pelethomonas. The sequence goes on from CAJUPS010000003.1 coordinate 112,715, forward strand.
TGGTGGACAACAGCAGCGTGTGTGTCTGCTACCTCGACAGTGAGAGCGGAGGGACGGCCTATACGGTGGACTACGCCAGGAAGAAGGAGCTGGAGATCATCAACCTTGCCATCTGACAGGAAAAGACGTACCCTCCATCAAGAGACATTTAGGAAAGTTTGTCGGATTGAAAGCCAGTTCCGCTATTCCGGTTACTTGAAAAAATAAAGAACCTTGGCTATAATAGAATCAGTTCTCTTAATAAGGAGGAACCCTTATAATGTTCTGGAAACACGATGAACCCAAGTTTGAAGTACGCCCACTCTACTCCATCCGTGAGGAACTGGAACTGATCAGGGAGTTTTGCTGGCAGCCCAAACTGGAGGCAGGCAAAATCTACACAGAGGAAGAAATAGACGCAGTAGAAAAACGGCTGAACTTTAAGATACCGCAACCTCTCCGGGAACTTTATCTGGTGCTGGGCGACTATCTATGCGATAAGAAAGATACCTGGTTCTGCCGCCCGGAGGAACTCCATTGGAACGGTAAGTATCTGTTGGTGACAGCTATGGAGAGAACCAATAGTGGATGGGGGATTTACCAAAAAGACCCTTATCTTTCCGTTTATCACTGGCAGCGGAGTGAGGTCAATATCTACGGCGAGGAGCAAGCGAAAAAGCCGAAATCAGAGGTGATCAGTAAAAGCGCACGTAATCAGTATTTCTCGAAATCCTGCTTTTATTGGGACATTTTTATTATCCATCATGTGCTGGATAAGGTACGACAGGACTGGTGGAATCTGCATCAAACCCAAATGACAGAGGAACTGTCTCCTTTTTATATCGGCTGCTCCCTGCCAAAGAAATTAGACGAATTGCGGAAAGTCCGTCAAAGAATGGAGGAGTGGCTACTTCCCATCTCGTCAAAGGCAGAGCTTTTAAGGGTAGAGAAGTCCGGAAAGAATACAGGGCCGGAGGATTATGTGGTTTATGCTTATACGAATCCGGAGAAGACCCTGCTGGTTCTATCCTTTAGCGCCCAGGAAAAATATGGGATGATTACCAGGGAGCCGGTTCCCTATTCCTTTGCCGAACAGGCGGAGGAAAAAACCGGGATGCTGTTCTGGTCATGGAACGGGCAGGGCAGGAAAAGGATGGAGGAAAAAGAAAAGGAAATGCGGGCGGCGGGCCTGTTTCAAAGGTGAAACTATGTACGCAATCGAAAAGGAATTAAAGATACTTAGACAGTTCATCAGCCCAAAGCATATGGATGGCTTGAAAAAATGGAACTGTTATTCAGAGGATGAAATCTCTGCAACAGAGAAACGGCTCCATGTAAAACTCCCCATTCCCATCCGGGACATTTATCGGCACATGGCAGACCTGTTGGCCACCAGCGGTTATCTGCGTCCATTGGAGCTTCTTCACTGGGAGGGAAGATATTTGGGATTTTTTCTTTCTCCCGGAGAAGGAGATATTATCGGGATAAAGAAAGGCAAAACCTCTGGTGATTTATACATATGGGAAGAAAATGATCCCAAAGAAATGGCCTGGGAATATGAGGATGATTTGGAAACCGCCTGCGAAGCGGGGGACGAGGATGGAAAGCGAAAGGCTGTGGCGGCCTATCAGAGTTATTGGAAAAGGCGGAATATCCCGTTCATCCATGCTCCTTTGAACATCCATAAGCAGGACCGCGGCCCCCGGTTTAACCGCAGCCTGGATGGATATGGATTATTTCTGGCGATCCATGCGATCCGGGAATGGGAGGAAATGATGTGGCATGAACACACGGATGAAGCAACCTGCCTGTTCAGTGATTTCTTCCCTGCGGAATTTTCAAAGGAATATTTCCAAAACATAGCAGATCGAATCAAGGATGATTTTAACCCTCTCTCTGATCATTCGGAACTGATAGATCTGGGCGATTTTCCTCTGCGGATGGCATATGTCCACAAAAATCAGGAAGCCTTGCTGATTCTGGGGCAGGAACCGGTCTGTTTTATGCTACTGACAAAGACGGCAGCAGAGGGTGATCTTCTTGAGCGGGTGCAGGAACAGACTGGTCTGGCTTTTCATGTGGGATTTTAGGAACAACTAATGCTTGACATTTCCCTCTGGCTGGATAAATTTTGTTTTAGATCCCTATTGGAAAGCATTATTAGATGGTGAGTTAACGGTCAATTCATCTTATGAAGAAATAAGAACATGGGTTATTAAACAATCAAGGCAACAATAAGATAAACATTTCCTATCTGTCCGTTACCGCTCCATATCCTGCGCCCTGCGGGGCTGCTGCTCCCGCTGTTACCCTTGGCCTGTTACGCACCGAAAATACAATATACAGAAAATAACCTGTTGACAACCACAATATATTGTGTTATAGTATCCTTGTAATTGATTGTTTGTGCGTTCTCCGCTGAAACGCGGAGCCGAGCCCACAGGGCTTGGGACCGGGGAGGCACCCGCATTGCATACGTTGTTAAGGTTGTACGCAAGTACCGATTGACCGGACTGCGCTGTTCAAGGGAGCAGTCTGCCCAAATCGGTACTTTTTATATATAAACGAAGGCCCATTGGGCGGAGAGGATGATGTAAAGAGCGTGTTTGAGCGAGTGAACCATGTCCCACCGAATCGGGACGCCGCCGGGGAAAAGCTCCGGCAAATTGAAGAGGCATGATACCACATATTCCAGCAACGGGAGTGGGTATCATGCCTCTTTTTTTGTTTCCAGCGAAAAAATGGTAAAGGTGGCTAATGAAATGAAACAGAAGAAGACCATTGGCGGCAGTATCGGACTGCTGACCGGCATTGTCATCGCAATTCTGGCCCTGGTGCGGGGACCCTGGCTGGTTCCTTTGCTGATCGGGACCTTCGCGGTGTGGGGCCTGTGGCTCCTGTGGACCCAGGTGTTCCCCCGGCGGACGGCCCGAAAGCCGCGGCAGGCCGAGCCCTTCAACCGGCAGCTGGCCCAGACCCTGCTCCACCACGTCAACTACCGGGTGTCCGACTGCCTGAAGGCTGGATACCCCAACGTGCAGTGGGAGTGGATGATGCGCGACCCGGCCCTGTTCGTGGCCCAAGGCGGTACCGGACGTATCCGGCTCTATGGCGTCCCTGACTACGAGTATGCCGATGTGACGGTGGATCAGAGTGGAAAGCTCACCTGCCTGCTGGTCAAGATGTCGCCGGTGGAAAAGCCGGCCCCGCCCAACCAGCAGCCAGCGGAGCCCCAGCAGTGGTATGAGGCCCAGGGCCGGCACACGCTGGTGACCCTGGTGGCTGACCTGGACTCCCGTGGGCACAGCGCCCTGACGGTACAGGAAGACGGCTCCATCTGCATATCCCCCAAAGGGGACGGTACGGAGGTGAAGCAGGCTGTGCTGGCAGACTTCCCTGCCAAGGATCTCTGGCCCAAGCTGGTGGAGATTTTGAAGCAGGAGGGGCTGGCGGCCACGGTGCAGGGCGATTGTATCGCCGTGACATGGTAAGAGAGAAAGTGAGGTGTCAAGAAAATGAAACAGGGCATGACCATCCAGGATGCTGCGAAGGAGATCATGCGGCAGAGCCAGGCCAAAGCGGATTATCTGGTGAACACAGCGAATCTGCACATGGAGACCTGCGACGGCATCCCCATTCTGCGGCTTCTGGACGAATCCGGTGTTGACCGGGTGGAGCCGCTGGACATCCTGACCACCGCCCACCGGCAGATGGGCGCCTACCTGAACATCCCCTGGAAGTATTACGAGCGGATGCGCCAGGAGAACATCGGCCTGCTGGCCCAGAACGTCAACACCTGGCTCCAGAAGGGGCCGGAGCAGCGCATGATCCGCACCATCGACGGCCGGGCCAGAGCGTTCCTCAGCAACCGCTACCGGCGCATTGACAACATCGACATTGCCCGGATCACCCTGCCCATTATCCAGCAGATGCCGGATGTCATCTATGAGAGCTGCAATCTCTCCGATGACTATATGTTCATCAAAGTGGTCAACCCCCGACTCACCGCCGAGGTGGTTCCCGGCGACATCGTGCAGGCTGGCGTGGTCATCTCCAACAGCGAGACGGGCCAGGGCGCGGTGTGCGTCCAGCCCCTGATCTACCGCCTGGTCTGTTCCAACGGCATGGTGGTCAATGATGCCCGCACCCGCCGCAACCACATTGGGCGGGTCAGCAGCGCGGATGAAAACCTGCTGATCTACTCCAAGGAAACGCTGGAGGCCGACGACAAAGCCTTCATTATGAAGGTGCAGGACACGGTTCGGGCCGCAGTGGATGAAGCCCGATTTGCCAAGACCCTGGACAAACTCAGGGAGAGCAAGGATAAGAAGCTGAACACCGCCGACATCCCCGGCGTGGTCAAGCTGGCATCTGCCAGCCTGCATCTGACAGACGCGGAGAGCGATGGAGTGTTCAATCAGCTTATCCGGGACGCCGACTACACCCTCTATGGCCTTGCCAACGCTGTTACCCGCTACAGCCAGGACGTGACCGACTACGACCGGGCCTCCAAACTTGAGGAAGTGGGCTATCAGATCATCACCATGTCGCCGGAGCTGTTCCGGCACATCAACCAGACCCAGGCCACCCGCATGGCCGCCTGACGGACAGGGAGGACTGGTGTATGGACATTCAAGACGAATGCTGCGCGCTGCTGGCAAAGCCGATTGAGGAGATCAGGGAGGACATTTTCTTTCGCCCTGACAATTTCCGGGAGGAGCCGTGGTACGATGACTTTCAGATGTTTCTGGCGATTGGCGTCTGCCAGCCCTTGGAGGAATACGCCCTGCAAGTCCGCAAGGCGTTGAAGGTGATGGGTTTCGACACCTGCACCGCAATCTGGGACGGCAAGACTTTCATCGTCCCCGACGAGCCGCAGCAGTCCCCGGCGGAAGCCGGAAGCGAGAACCGGGCGGAGTAACTGCCCGCATCCAGACAGGAGCATCGGCGGAAGTAACAGCGGTCGCGCAGCGATCCACTGTTGCAGAAACCTTTTTGCTTACAAATTTTTATTTGAGGAGGACTTATCAATGAACACTCAGAACACTGCTATGATGGAACGCACCCCCTTCCTGCTGCCCGATGTAGCGGCCGCTGACGCCGGCTTTACCAAGGAGGAGCTGGCGGGTGACATCGACGGCCTCCAGCTGGGCTTCCAGCGCGTGAAGATCCCCAGCGGCGGGCAGGTCCAGTTCGAGTTGCCCGGCGAGGACCCGGACAACCCGGACTATGCCAAGTTCCTGGAGGGCGTCATCGTTTACAGCCACAACGCCAACTCCTACTGGCCTGCCGGCGAGGACTACGACGACAACACTCCGCCCTCCTGCCAGTCCACGGACGGCAAGGTGGGCTACGGCTGTCCCGGCGGCCTCTGCTCCGACTGCCCCAACAACCGGTTCGGCAGCGATACCAAGGGCACCGGAAAAGGAAAGGCTTGTAAGAACCAGCGGGTCATTTACCTGCTCCGCAGCGGAGAGGCTATGCCCATCCAGCTGTCCCTGTCTCCCACCAGCATTACGCCCTACACGCAGTTTGTGAACGCTGCGTTTGTTGCCCGGCGCCGCGGCGTCTGCGGCAGCGTGGTGCAGATCGGGCTGAAAAAGAAGAACAACGGCAAGGATGATTACAGCGTCGCCACGTTCAAGCGGCTCTACGACTTCACCGGCGAGCAGCTGGCGCAGATCCGGGCCTATGCCAACGGCTTCAAGGATCAGATCGAGCTGATTCTGGCGCAGCGCACCGAGAACATCGAGGCAGAGACTGGCAGCGGCGCGGAAATGGAGCGTCCGGCCCGGGTCATGCCTGAGAACTCGGGCCACTTCGAGGTCGGCACCGAACTCAACGGTGACCGGGACGAGCTGCCGCTGTAACGCGAACAGGGCCGCTGACGGAAGAACAGCGCCGGTTTGCGGCAAACAATTACGGCCTGATCTTCTCATTTCTGAACGAGCAGGGCTGGGATGAACGTGAATACTATGACATCGCCGCCATGGGTTACTTATCTGCGGTCAGGCGGTATCTGACGCGGTCAACACTGCGCCGGTACGCCTTTTCCACCATTGCGTGGAAGTCCATGGGGCGGAGCATCGCCGCGTTCCACCAGGCCGAGGCCCTGCGGGTACAGGCGGAGCAACGCTATGTGGAGATGACGCCAAGGCGTGATCCCATGGAGGAGCTGGAGGCCAGGTTGTTTTTACACGACCTGGCCTCCGTCGCCAGCCGGCCGCAGTATGAGTTGGCGGCTCTGCGTCTGCAAGGCTACTCCATTGCGGAGACGGCCCGGCAGAGCGGCATGACGCCTAAACGGGTGCGCAGTCTGCTGAGGGAGCTGTATCGGGTCTACTTTCAGCTCTACCCCAGAGAGCCCTGATGCTCCCTGGGAACAACTATGTGAACAGAAGGAAGGTACAAACATGGAAAACATGAAAAAGTCTACGACGATGTGCGGAACGCTGATGGCTCCGCTGTGCGTTGGCCGCCGCGCCCTGATCCTCTATAACGGAGGGTATGTCCACACCTCGACGGTGGTGGCGATTCAGAGCGTGGACGCGCGGGAGATCCGGTTTGAGACCCGAAATACGCACTACCGGCTGCTGCCCGCCCCCGTGGCCCAGGAGGCCGACTTTCACCCCGCCCTGATGGCGGCCTGACAGACATGGGGAGCGCACTGCGGGGAGAATTTCCCCTCAGTGCGCTCTCGCGCTATGTGAAAGAGAGTGAGTGATTTGGAAAAATCGAAACTTGTAACACCGGACGAAGATATTACATTTCACTGCCAGCTGTGCGGCGGATGCTGCTGCGATGTCAAGGACTGCATCATGCTGGAGCCTATGGACATCTACCGCCTGACACGGTATCTGCGGGAACAGGGCGAGCTGGTAACAGGCACAGAGGATGTGCTGGCCCGCTATGCCCATCCCGCGTGGCTGATGGACAATTTCCCGGTTTTTCTGCTGAACACCGTTGGGAAATCAGGCATCTGCACATTCTTAAAGGAGGGGCGGTGCTCCGTGTATGAGGCACGCCCCCGGGTCTGCCGTCTGTATCCATTTTCTGTTGGGCCGGGTGAGCGGGATCAGGATTTTCAATATCTCCTTTGTACGGAGAAGCCCCACCACTTTGCCGGCGGTATTGTGAAAGTAAAGGACTGGCTTTCCCAAAACTTCACCGAGGAAGACAAAGACGCACTGAAAGCGGATTACGATGTGATTCCAACCCTTGGCCGGAATGTTCTGGCTATGAGCGAGAAGGAATTTCGGCCGCTGATGTTCCAGTTCCTCTACTACCGCTACTACAACTACGACCTGGACCAGCCGTTCCTGCCCCAGTTCCGCTCCAATCTGGAGCAGCTGAGGAAACTGACAGGCGGTGGGAGCACATGAAAGTCGTAGGAAAAGGCGGAGAGAGGTTGATGATGGCCTATCGTCTGGAGAAGAAAACCGTTCAGAAAAAGGGGCAGTCTCTTCAGACTACCTGGCAGCGGTACGCCACCTGCGGCAGCTTTAAGCTGCTGGAACGGGTGCGTCTGGGCCAGGAACGTCCGGAACACTGGCGTGTGGTGCTGGAGAGCGTCCCGCTGAAAAAGGTGGGATGAAGCGATGCCGGAGGATGAAATCAGGCCGTCTGATCTGCACTGCGGCGGATGTGACTTCTATCTGGGTCTGGAGGAGTGTGTACTGCCTCCTGGATGCTGTATCCAGACGGACACGGGAGATGACCCGGAATTATGTCTGGGAGCTGCGCCCCTGGAAAATTGAATTTGAAAAAAGGAGAACGCTATGACTGACACTGAAATTGCCCGCCCGCTGGAGCTGGAACTGCAAGAGCTGTTTGGAGAGGACTCCTACCAGCTGGAGCGCAGGCCCTGCACCGGCAAGTATCGCGGGCATTGGGACTACACGCTGGTGTTCGGCAGCGGCCGGCAGCTGTATGTTGGCCTGGACCAGCGCAACTATCTCAACAGCCTGCACGACCATCTGCGGGCCATCCGCCACTTCCGGGCGCACCAGGAAGAGAACAGCCGGCGGATCAGCGCCGCACTCGCGGCTCAGGGTACCCCCTTTTGCCGGGCGGAGGCGGAGATCATGCCCTACGACGGCACATTAAGCCTGACGCTCTATGCGGTGGTGGTGCTCCATACCAGCTGCGGTGTGCGATTTGTCTACCGCACGACCAATATGCACGGCTATCTGGTTGGCTACAATGCGCCATGCTTCGATTTCGACAGCTGCATGGCACATTTACTCCAGGATGCCTGCGAGAAAATGGCCTATACCAGTGTCCTGCCCATGCAGGATGCCGCATAGGAGGGCGCAGGATGGAACATCAGTATTTTGAGGTCTGTATTGGCGACGGTCCGGGGGAGAGCTATAACGACTGCTGGATGTGTATTCGCGGTGTGAGAGTGCCGTCCATTCAGGAAGCGGAACAGTTTCTCGCCAGCGACATCGCAAAAATCGGCGGACACGTCCTTGGCGTGTATCCAATCGACCGGGAGACTGCAAAAAGCGGCTATGATTTCAACTATGTGGAACAGTGGCCGGTGTTTGGTGCGACCAACTAAAAACACTGTAATGCCACTTCCGCAATTCTGCGGGACAAATGAATGAAGGAATCGACAGACTATTCCAATGAAGTCTGCCGGTTCCTTTTATTTTCAGAAAGGACTGGTGATTTATGGATTACAAGCAATTAGAGCAGTTGTTCTCCCGGCATGAGCGGGAACACCCTGAAACCCACCTGACCGCCTGCATCACGTTTGCCTCCCTTGATCCCGAAGATGGGGAGAAGTACCCCTGGAACAGCTGGAACGGGCGAACTTATGCCGTTTCCAGCGACAACGATGCGTTTCGGCCCGACAAGGGCGGCTACTCTATCTATGGGAGCAGCCTGAGCAGAACCATAGGTCCGCAGACTTACTTAACTCCGTACATATCTGATGAATACGATAGAAAAGGTGGCTTGGTCGTGGAAGATTGCTGCATTGTTGGCTACCTGTTGATCGAGTGCAGCGACTGCAACATTTCGCCGCCGAAGCTGTTCTATACCCGCAGCGACGCACTGGAGTGTATGCTGTCCCGGCTGGCCGAGACAGGCGAATTGGACGCAGAGCAGATAAAAAAAGACTTTGATGCTGCAAAAGAATTGTTCGAGGAAGGCCACTACGGAGCGAAACAGGATTCTGCCTGGATGTCTGATTCAAGTGAAGGCTGGCACTGGAAAATTCAGCCCGCCTGCATCTATGACCCAATGAATATCCGGTTTCCCGACCAAGAGGGCGAGCAATGCCCTATGTAGACATCAATAATGTGCGGGGCTTTCTGGGTAAAACAATAGATTGCAAGCGCCGCCGGTCCCGGTACTACCCGCTGACGTTTCGGGAAATACGGGGCCAAATCTATACTGTTGACCGAAATCATGTGTTGGTTCCTTTTGATGAAGATGAACGTATTGACTATGATTATATTGTAAAAGAGGAGAACAAAGATGAATTATGAGCAATTTGACAAGCTGGCCTGCGGTGACCGCGTGACTCTGCTCACGGCGCTGGAGCTGCTGTGGCAGAATGGCCGCACGATGCTCCAAACCGAGGACGAATCCGTGCTGATGGCGGGCTGTGTAGCCAGCATTGGTGGCTTTTACACAAAGGAAAAGCTCCATGAGGTTGTGACGGCTGCCAAGGAACTGGCCTCGCTGGAAACGGCGGAGATGATCCGCTGCCTCCGGTGCGGCAGTATGGAGATGAAAGACCCGGACGCGGACAAAGAGGGGATTTGCCCCATCTGCGGCGGCGAGTTGGAGTACGGAGATGATGAACCGCTGGATAATGGGGGCGTCTATGAGTGGACGTGTCCCAGCTGCGGCGCCACCGGCAAGGAGGGCTACGACAAGGTGTTTGACAAACACTACGATGTGTTGGATGGGGACGGCAATCCGTATCCTGCTCCGTCGGACAGCGCCCAGGATACTGCTCTGGCTGTGCCGGAGACTGCGGAGCGTCCGGCGTCTCCCTATGCGGCGGAGGTGTTGGTGATGGACGGCAGCCGCGTCAACGCGCTGCCCCTGGCGGACGCAGCAGGGCTGAATGCCCGCTTCCCCAGAGAGGACTGGGGAGAATATTTTTGGGGCTTCACCTGCTTCTCCCGTCAGAACTATGCTAAGACCGTCCCGCTGGACGGTGTGGACGAAATCATGCTGGGCATCCAGTGTACCCAGGGCGGCTGTTTGTGTGTGCTGGCAATTTGCTGGCACATGCTCAGCAATGAGCCTGTGCCCCAGCTGGAGATGTTCGACGAAGCGTGGCCGCTGTTTCATGCCCCCACCTTTGTTTCGGTGCTGGAGCAGCTGACCCAAATGAGCCAGGATCATGCACTCACGCCGGATGAAGTGTCCGCACTGCTGATTGCCAACGGCTTCACCGACCAGTCTGACCGGCCCCTGGAGACGGCCAATGGATGACCGTCAATACGCGGACCCGGCCAAACTGCACTGGTACCCAGACATCTTCTGCCCCACCTGCGGCGGGAAGGTGAACTCCTGGGACAAGCGGTGTAGCCGGGCGCTGGCCTACAAAGCTATTTTTTGCGAGAAGTGTATCGCAAAGGAGTATGGGATTGATGTGGAGGAGTTGAGAGACACCATGAAGAACCACTTCGGTCTGATCCCGTGTCCGGGCATATGAACGATGAATTGAACACCCTGACCCAGCGGCTCTATGCCCAGGGCTACACCAGGGACAACCACCCGGACTCAGTTTATTGGGGCGACTGGCAAAACTTCTGCTACAAGTGGGAGACCATGCTTCAATTCACCTGGGAGACCCCCTGCGGCCTGCTGATCCAGGGGGAAAGCGATGTGGGACGCGACGTAGCCATCTCGGAATGCTTCTACCGGCATGTCTGGTACTGCCCGGAGAACGACAACCCCCTGCACCTGTGTCCCTATGGGCGCAAGGGCTGTGAGCATATCCCGGCGGGATTCCCGCTGGTCATGTGTCCCTGCCATCAGACGGACCGGGCCTATGACTATGGGCAAAGCGTGGAGAAGATCGAGGCCGAACACACCCGGGAGGCCCACAAACAGTATATGGAACTCACGGGCGGCTCCTACTGCGCCTGTGTGGTGGGCAGCAATGGCTATGCGGGAGGCTGGTATCAAGTCAAATATGACGTGGAACAGTGCATTTGTGTCGGGTGTGAAAATCCTGTATGCGCCATCCGCAAACAGCCCCGCGACTTGAAGAAAGTTAATATTTTCTACGATGTCCGCCGGACTTGGATCACCCGCCTGGGGTTCCTGGAGGAGAAAAAGGTGGAGGTCACCAAGGGATTGAAGGTCTTTGACCACGCTGTGGCACAGACGGATGCGGAGATCTGGCTGAAGATGAAGGAGCATGAGGCAAGCCCCTTGAACAATTACGCCGTGATCGAGAATCCAAAGAAAACACCGGAGGACCGCCGGCAGGAGTATTTCTCCAAAATGCACCGGCGGTATGGCGACCAATACGACTACTTTGAGTTCCACTGTTGGCTGGCAAAAACAGGGAGAAAGGGACGGCAAAATAAAATAGGAGGAAC
>CAJUPS010000004.1:0-24051 GCA_910588045.1 uncultured Oscillospiraceae bacterium
TTTATTTAGCCGTTTCCCCGCTCCTCTTGAGTAAGTTATTTTGCGGCATTACATGTTACGACATCCGGGATCTGGGCAAGCAGCTCCTGCCGGTAGGGATGCTGGTGGTGCTGGACAGTGTGTTCAACCGGGTGATTCGCAACCGGGCGCTGGGGAAAAACACCTGGATCTTTATCGACGAGATCTATCTGCTGTTCCAGCATGAGTACAGCGCCAACTTCCTCTTCACGCTGTGGAAGCGGGTGAGGAAATACGGCGCGCTCTGCACCGGTGTAACGCAGAATTTGGACGATTTGCTCCAGTCCCACACCGCCCGGACGATGCTGGCAAACAGCGAATTTCTGGTGATGCTCAACCAGGCGGCCACCGACCGGGCGGAACTGGCCCAGCTGCTGAATATTTCGGATAACCAGCTGAGTTACATCACTAACGTGGACTGCGGGCGAGGGCTTATCAAGTGCGGCAGTACCATCGTGCCGTTTATTAACACGTTCCCGAAGAATACCCGGTTGTACCAGCTTATGTCCACAAAATTTCTGGAGCGGATTGAAACGGTGCAATAACATGAGAAAAGGGGCTTTGCGGCCCTTTTTCTCGTCCGGGAGGTGAAAATATCGCAAAGATCAAGGAAAAGAAAACAGTAAAGCAGAAGCCAAAACAAAAACGCCGGTCTATCCCGAAGCAGCTTCTCCGGCGCGGGCTGGATGACGGTACGGAGCGCCTGCGGGGACAGTTTCGGGAAACTAGCCAGCGGGGACAAAGCAGCGACTACGGCGGCGACAGAATTGAGGACTCCGTTGTCGCTGGCGGGCGCTTTGCCCGCCGCGGAATCACGGATCTGCTGAAAAGGAAAAGCGGCAGACAGTCGGATCGCCCGGAAGAACCGCAGTCCGAGGAGCTTGCACCGGAGCGGCCGACAGACGATTTCCCTAACCCGCCGAATGCTGTCCAGACGGATGCGCCCCAGACAGATGCAGGCACGAGCAGCCGGGACCGGACACCCAGGATCAAGACACGGGAGGCTGTTTCGCGGGAACCATCTGCTCCATCCGACCGCCCGGCATCCGCTAGAACGGAGGCACAAAGCAGCGCACGTCCGTCGCAGATCAAGACGAAGGAAGCTGTTCGGGAGAACAGATGGATTCACAAAAAAGATGCTGACAAAATTGATAGCTATTCTGGGGATAAGCCCACTGAACAGAGCAGTCCAAGGATATTCCGGAATAAATCATCGGAGATCAGAACGCCTTGCAGGTCACCAGCGGATGAACCAGCAGTTCATCCATCCGACGGAACGACGACACCAACAGAGTACCTGCCCAAGCCGCCCAACATCAAGACCAGGGATACCTATGTCCGGCGGCAGAGGCCGAGATCTGAACAGACGCCCACTGAGCCAGCTTTTCGCCAGGGAAAGCAGGGATTTATTCAGGTCCAGGGGCGTAAGTCGGCGGTGAAGCAATCTGAAAACCGCAGAAAAAATCTGCCCGGCAGCGAAGCGCGTCCTGTTCCCCAGCAGAGAACGGACAGTTCGATCACTCCGTTCCCCTCTCAGCGGCAGCATGGCGGAGACAACCATCCCCGCAGTCATCATACCGCCAGACGGGCAGTTCACCGCGCAGAAAAAGCCGCTGAGCGGACTGCCAGGAATACCGCCAGAGGCATCAGGTCTTCTAAAAAGGCGGTGAAGAATACTGCCCGCGCGGCGAAGCAGGCCGTCAAGACCACCAGCCGTTCCACCAAACAGGCGGTCAAGACTGCCGACCGAACCGTCAGGACGGCGCAGAAAACCGCCCAGGCCACCGTGAAGGCCATCCAGCGGACCGTGCAGGCCGTTCGCGCCACGGCGAAGGCCGCCGCGACCACCGCCAAGGCTGCGGCGAAAGCCACCGTGGCGGCGATAAAAGCGGCCATTGCGGCCATACAAGAGTTGATTGGGGCCATCGCTGCCGGGGGCTGGGTCGCCATCGTGGTAGTGCTGGTGATCTGTCTGGCAGCCTTCCTGATCGCTTCCCCGTTCGGGATATTTTTCTCCGGGGAGGACAGCGGATCAGGTCTCACCATGCCGGAAGCTGTAGTGCAGCTCAACGGAGAGTTCACCTCGCAGATCGAACAGATCCAGGCGGACAATCCCCACGACACGCTGGATCTGGACAACGCCGGGACTGCCGCCATGATCTCCAACTGGAACGATGTGCTGGCGGTCTACGCTGTGCGGGTGTCCACGGATGATACATCGCCGGGGAGCGTGGCCGTGGTGACGGATGAGAATCTGGCTATCCTACGGGAAATTTTCTGGGAGATGAATCAGATCTCCTACCTCACGGAATCCAAGGAACACACGGAGACGGTCACCAAGGAGGATGGCTCGACCGAGGAAGTGACGACCACGGAGACGATCCTCCACATCACCGTTACCACGAAGGACTGCTGGCAGATGGCGGATGAATACGGCTTCACAGAGGAGCAGCGGGAGATGCTGACGGAACTGCTGAAGCCGGAGTATCAGGAGATGTTTCTGTCTCTGACCGGCAGCTATCAGAATATTGCGCTGTCACCCCAGGAGGTGGCGGAGATCATGGCACGTCTGCCGGAGGATCTCAGCGAGGAGCGGCGGCAGGTCGTCCTAACGGCTTACCAGCTGTTGGGAAAGGTCAACTACTTCTGGGGCGGCAAGAGTCTCGTCCTAGGCTGGGACTCCCGCTGGGGGACGCCCATGGAGGTCTGGGCCGCAGGCAGCCCCAGCACGGGGACGGTGCGGCCCTACGGACTGGATTGCAGCGGGTTCGCTGACTGGGTGTTCTACAACGCCAGTAGCGGCAACTATGTCATAGGTCACGGCGGCGGGGCCTCCGCACAGCACAGCTACTGCACGGACATTGCCTGGAGCGAGGCAGTTCCCGGCGATCTGGTGTTTTATCCCGGCGACAGCCATGTGGGGATCGTGTGCGGGTTTGACGCCGGAGGGAATGTGCAGATCATCCACTGCGCCAGTGGGGCCAACAATGTGGTGGTGACTGGAAAGAGCGGGTTCACCAGCATAGGCAGGCCGGATTATTATAACGAATAGGACAAGGGCAGAGGAACGAAAATCGCTCCTCTGCCCAATTTTTGTGTGGATTAAAGCCGCAGGCGATGTATGGCTGCGGCTTTAATCTGTGTTGAAAATGATTACAAAATAGAGGAGAAGATCAATATGGCAGTTTTTCGTGTGGAGCGCAATCAGAATTATACCGTCATGAGCAACCATCACCTGCGGGACAAATCCTTGTCCCTGAAGGCCAAGGGACTCCTCTCCCAGATGCTCAGTCTTCCGGAAGATTGGGATTATATCCTGGCCGGGCTGGCCAGGATCAACTGCGAGGGCAGGGATGCTATCCGGGCTGCTGTCAAGGAGCTAGAGGCTGCCGGGTATGTCACACGCTCCCGGACGCGGAATGAGAAGGGCCATTTGCTGGGGACTGAGTACGTGATCCGGGAGGAGCCTGTTTTTTCGGCTGAGCCTGCGTTGGAGGAACCTGCGTCGGAAAATCCAACGTTGGAGGAAACGACGCAATTAAATAAAGATACAAAACAAAATAAAGATCTACGAAGTAAAGATTCGATTCCCTTCCCTTCCGCCCCCTCCGTCGCCAGCACGGATTCTGTCGTTCCCTTTGCGGTGGCACAGCCGCCGCAAGCGAAGGGAAGGAAGCGCAGCAGGAGAAGTGCTGTGCGTTAGGAGGAGATGGACGATTACCGGGCGCTGATCCGGGAGAACATCGAGTACGACCGCTTCGTGCGGGATCATCCCTACGATGCCCAGCAGCTGGACGAGATGGTGGAGCTGATGGTGGAGGTGGTCTGCTCCAGGCGGAAAACCATCCGGGTAGCGGGGAACGATCTCCCCCAGGCGGTGGTGAAGTCCCGGCTGCTGAAGCTGGACGGGGAGCATATCCGGTTCGTGTTCGACTGCCTGAAGGAGAATACAACGCAGGTCAAAAACATGAAACAGTACCTGATGGCGGTGCTGTATAATGCGCCAGTGACGATGGAGAATCACTATGCTGCGAGGGTTAACTATGATTTTCGGGAAAGCTTTGTGAACTGAGTGTTTCTCCATGCAATGGGTGCTGGTAGTGCTAAAATCTCAAATGATCATTATAGATTGTACGCCAGCAGGCCAGGAATGTCATTGATGGGGCTTTCCGGTTCCAGCATAAAAGCGTCCGCCATAGCGGTAGGCCGGGGGGATCCAGCCGATGCGCCAGATTGTTGAGTGTTACATGGTTTTGCAGCAGATCATCCGTCAGGCCCGCTACGCAGATTTCGTTGGAAAGTGCCCAGCAGATAATGAAGAGATGGCGCCGGTACTGGGTAATCAGTTCCTGCATCTGTTGGACTGTGTTCTCATTTCCCTCCGGCATGTGCTTGGTGATGTAGGGAATTTCCGCCCAAATCAGGATGCCCTTCCGGTCGCAGAGATCATAGAAATACTGGTCATGCTGATAGTGGGCCAGCCGCACGGAGGTGGGCCACAGTTCGAGGAGGATGTCCATGTCTTCCTCCATCATCTCCCAAGTGATGGCGTTGCCCACGCCCCGCCGGTCCTGGTGCCTGGAGGCGCCACGGAGGGGATTTCCCAGCGTACCGTCCGGCTCCAGAGCGAAGTGGGCTGCCGGAGCATCGATAAAGTTCACAGCCCGGTATAGGCTGCCATAGAAGGTGAAGTCCGCCTTCTGGGGGTAAACCGACTGATTAGGTGCGTTGCAGACCTGGATTTGCAGCGTATTTTCCATCGCTGATTTCCAAGTGGAGCTTCCGGCCCGGCAAAAGCTGGTAATCCAGCGTAGATGCAGGTCCCGCGGTAGAAGTCATCCCCTCCGTCTTGCCCGTCCTTAGCGTTCCAGGTGTGGGGGAGGGAGACAGTTTCCGTGCTGCCCTCCTTTATTGGAAATCCGCTGTTTCCAAAATCGCTGCGTTCCAAGGCTCCAGCGGCACTTCCACACCGCTGCTATACGTCTTTCCAGAGAGCAACTCCACACAGTCCTCCGGTGCAGGAACGGCGCATGGACCGTCTGAGTAGTTGAGCAGGTACCGCATCCGGCGTCCCAAGTTGTTGACACCCTCCTTAATAATTACCGGACAGCGGAGTGTCGGCAGCGGGATGCCAAAGGCAGGCAGCAGCCGCTCCAACAGTTCTTCCAGCTTCTGACGGCAGAGCATGGTACCCAAGTATGCCGCGCTGCCCTGACCAAAGGGGTGCAGGGTCGCGGCGGCATAGCCCGCGTAGGCCGGATGGTTGTAGACGGCCAGTACCTCCGTATTCTCCGCCGGACAGAGGAGTTCCATCCACCCGGACACATCCGGAACATCCATGGGGACTGTAAAGTTGTCATACGTCACCCCGAACACATCCGTCATGCCATAGGGCTGGGACTCGTGCCGAATCTGCAAGTTTTCATCTGTAAAAAAGCTTCGGAAGGTGGCCAGAAGGTGGCCGCCGTCCTCCACATACTGCCGTAGGGCACCGATCAGCTTTTCCCCGGCGCAGTAGAGGCAGGGGACGATTACCAACTCATAGCCCGAAAAATCCCGCACCGTATCCGGCAGGATGTCACAGGCGATATTGAAGCGATACAGCACGTCGTAGAGCCACCACAGGCAGTCATTATACTGCGGCGTGGCTTCTGAGGGGGTCGCACTGTGCTTGATGCCGGTTAAACTGCGGTTGGAAACCAGAATGGCTACCCGGCTTTTTCGCCGGAATCCTGTCAAATGTTCCCCCAGCCGGGCGAGATCCTGACCGATGGTACAAACTTCCTGGTAGACCACACCGGGAGTAAAGTCGTGGCTGAGGACCCCCTTCCAGTAATTTTCGATACCGTTATGGATGGAGTGCCAGTGCCAGTACTCGATCTGCTTCGCACCGCTGGCCAGGAGCGAAAACGCCTGTAACCGCAACTGGCCGGGATAGGGCAGCCACTCCGTATTCCCCTGTGCCTGCGTTTCCAGTACCAGGAAGTTCTCCCCACCGTTCACACTCCGGATGAGGTCGCCGCAGAAGCTGGCCTCCATTCCTGTTAATTCTCCGCCGGAGCGGTGGTAGATGTCGCACCCAGCCACGGTAAGTCCGTTCATGATGTCAAAATGGTTCACATTGGGCTGAATGCCATAGGAGCAGCCCTTCCAATCAAAGTCAAAATTGTGGGTAACGAACTGATCCGGACGGCGGTATTCGTCCACGATGGACCGCTGCCAGTAAAGGAACTCCGTCACCAGATGCCGCTGGAACGCCTCGAACTCCGCCGCCAGGCTGCCGCAGATGGTACCTCGCACATCCGGCATATCCTCCCAGCACCCCAAGGAATTGCTCCAGTAGGCCAGACCATATGCCTTGTTCATGGCCTCTACCGTACCGAATTTCTCCTTCAGCCAGTCCAGGAACATTGCCTGCGCCCTGGGACCGCAGGTGTCATAGGGCTTGGTTTCGTTGTCCAGCTGGAAACCGATCACGTTTTCATAGGGCTGAACCTCCTCCAGTAGCTTCCGGATGATGATCTCACAGTTCTTCCGGTAGCCGGGGTGGGTAATGTCCATGTTCTGCCGGGGACCATAGCGGCTGGGGCCGGTGTGTGTCTCCACCAGGATATCCGGATATTTCCGCGCCAGCCAAGGCGGGATGGCATAGGTGGGGGTACCAACGATGACGGAGATACCGTGGCGGCGGGCTCCATCCAGCACCCGATAGAGACGGGTAAAGTCAAATTCTCCCTCCCGCGGTTCCCATGTACTCCAGGTGGATTCCGCAACGCGGATGACATTCATCCCGGCCCGCTCCATGAGAGCCATATCATCCTCCACACGGGAAACCGGCATATATTCATCATAATAGGCTGCGCCGTAATAAATCGGCTGTGATCTATGCTGGTGGTTTCGATCCATAAAGAAATTTCCTTTCAGTCGTTTTGCAAGTTGTTCATTTTCGCGTCTTGCCTGCGGGCCAGCAGAACCAGCCCTGCAGCAGCAATCAGGGATAGCGTGTCCGTCACCGCGCCGGTGAAGAGAATGCCGTACATCTGGAAAGCCACGTTCAGCAGGAACAGCACCGGGATATAGATGATCCCCTTGCTGAGCAGGGAAGCCAGCGTAGCGAACCCCGCCTTGCCGGTGGCCTGCAAATAAGTGGTACATAACTGGTACATGCTGAAAAATGGACCTGCCATCGTACTGGCAAGCAGAGCTACATTACCAATAGCAATCACCGCCGCATCATCAATAAAAGCTGCCAGCAGCGGCTCCCGGAAAATGAAGCAGAAAATGGACAGCGCCAAGGCAATGGATACTACGGTAATGCCGGTCTTCCGGATGATCTCCCGCATACGATTCCGGTTTTCCGCAGCGTAGTTGTAGGAGACAGCGGGCTGGACGCCCATGCAGATACCCATGGCGATCATGGAGATCAGCATACTGATTTTCCCCGCCACCCCCTGGGCCGCAAGGGCTATGGTGTCATAGGAAACCAGGAGGTTATTGGAAATCATGTGGGAAAGGCTCATAAGAATGGTGCTGAACGCCATGGGCAGGCCCAAGGAGATCACCGGGAACAGCACGTCCCGGCGGGGCTTGGCGTCTTCTGGCTTTGCGGAGTACAGTTCCCGGTTCCGGAAGATGTACCAGATGAGGATCCCCGCGCTGGTACAGTTACCCAAACCGGTTGCCAGTGCTGCGCCGGTAACACCCCAGCGGAACACCAGGATAAACAGCGGGTCCAGGATGATATTCATGACCGTTCCTGCCACATTGGCTGCCATGGACTGCTTTGCCGCGCCCTCGGCCCGTAGGACAGCCCGGTTTTTTCCGTAGCATAGAAGTAGGAGGTCGTGACCCGAACATAGGAGACGAACAGCATCGCCGCCAAAAACAGCGGCAGATAGTGCGCCACCTCCTGGCTGGCGTCAGCGGATGCTCCGAAGAGCGGGCCGACGGAGTTCCGCGCCAGAAACAGCGCCGCCATACATACAACGGTGATCGCAAAGGCCGTCTCATAGGCCAGACGGCGGACGCCCTTTGTGGCTGTCATATCGCCTTCGCCGTAGTGCTTGCTGATCAGCGGCTGACTGCCGTCGCCCACGCCCTGAAGCAGCAGGTAGGCAATGCAGATCACATAGCTGATACAGCTGTAAGCGGCTACATCCTGTTCGTTCCCGTATAGTAAAAGAAACCGGTTCATCAGGATGATGGTGATGGTGGGAGAGATCGTCAGACCGAAGGGCGCTATGGCCACCTTGCCTACGGAACCGAAAAATTGGAGAATGCCAGAAAGAGGCGGCAGGGCAACCGCCGTTTTCTTTCGGATGAAAAAGCCGACCGCCGCCAGCATTGTGACCGCCTGCCCGATCACAGTGGCCCAGGCTGCGCCAGCCATACCCCACTTAGGGACAAAGACAGCATCCAGAAAAACATTGGTCAGAAATCCGGCGATCATGGCGGTCATGGCAAAGGTAGACCCACCCATATTGCGGATAAAAGGTACAAACCCGGTGGCCAGAAGCTGGAACACAGTTCCTATGGCAATGACCTGGATATACTCGGCGGTCAACCGCAAGATCTCGCCCTCTGCCCCCAGCAGACGGAGCAGAGGATGGAGAAAGACCAGGAGCAGGAAGGTGATCAGTCCGCTGATCGCCAGCATCAGCAGCGTTGTCCCGCCGAAGCACGACCGCTGTTCTTCGCTTTCCTTGGCCTGCATGATGGTATAGCGAATTGCACCGGACAGGCCGATGCCGGTTCCGATGGCCTGGATAATGGCAGCGATGGGGTAGCCCAATACTATAGCCGCCAGTCCTATATCTCCCAAACTCTGACCAACGAAGAAGCCGTCCACGATGGTATAGACCCCGGACAGAGCAAAGGCCAGAATAGAAGGGACTACAAATCGAAAGAAGTTTTTGCGTTCACTCATGGTTTCCGTATCCTCCGAATTATCCTCGAATGTCAAAGCTGCCTGCGGTATCCGATCCTGCTTTTTCAGCCGCCAATTCCGTAGCAGCTTTATCGTAAGCGGCCAGATAAATCTGGTCAGATTCCAGGTTGAAACGTGTCTCCGTTTCAGAGGGAACCGCCTGCCAGGAACCGCGCCGCTTGCGAAAGCAAGAGAGGCTTGCACCGTTTTCGTCCAGCAGCTCCGCTTTGTTTGCCCCGCTGCGGATGTTCACCGCATAGGACTGGCCGGACACATTCAGCGCATATCGCCCCGACCTCCAACAACAGGAGCTTTTATTGAGCGCGCAGACCGCTTCGGAAACCGCGTGTGCTTGACTAGCGGAGCCGCATCGTTCCCACTGCGCTTTCTTTAGTGCGCTCAGATGCCCGCCCTGCCCGTATGTGCCTGCTCTCGCGTCCTCATACGCCAAGGATTGGAGGCGGATCACATACTCCTCCGTTATGGCGCGTGATACCTGACGGATACCCGCCTGCATCAAATTTTGACTGTTCAAATTTTCCCTTTCCGGTGGACTTATCATACCGGGAGGCGCAGTTCTCCCAATTATATCAATGGACATAGCAGATCCTCCATGCGCAGTCTCAAACAGATGTGCCGCAGACCGCCTTATACATGCAATCATTTTAACCTGCATCGCATCAATCGTTTGTGAAATGCTTACCCTTTTTCACCAAACCAGCCCGCAGCATAATTTGCGATCGCAGGGATAAGCGATTTGATCTCCTTGCCGGAGGTGTTGATGCAGAGGTCATATCCGTCTTTTGCACCCCAAGGGATGCCTGCTACCATCTCATGCTGTCTGGCCCGGTTCATATCGATTCGCCGCATCCGCCGCTCCATCTCTGTCTGCGAAATTTTCTCATGCTCTGGCGCCCGCGCCTGGCAACGGCTCAGTTTAGACGCCTGATCTGCAAAAACGAAAATGCGAAACGGGTTCAGGTATGCCAGGATCACATCTGCGCAGCGGCCCACGATCACACAGTCAGATCTCTCCGCCAGCTCTTTCAGCAGATTGCATTGCTCTCGAAATACGGTAACCTTTTGCATAAACATTTCATTGACCGTTCTCTGGAACGATACGCCAATGTGGATCGGATAGGGTGCAGCGGGCTTATTTTCAGTGATCTGGCGCACATAATCCTCATCCAGTTCTGTCCGCTTTGCAATTTCCGTAATGATCTCCTGATCGTAATAAGCAATGCCAAGCGTCTCGGAAAGGCGTCGTCCCAATTCCCGGCCGCCGCTTCCAAACTCGCGGCTAATCGTAATAATTTGATTCATTGTGATCTCCTCTCACCAGAAAAATCAGTTTCTTGAGTTCAAATGCAGTTCCTGCCTATCAACACGCTGTTTCAAAATCAGCGCCAGACCTGCGGACAAAGCTCTCGCAAAGACTGTGCTCCACCAGATCATGACCTGCCCTCCGAACAAAGGCGGCAGGATGAGCATGAGAACCAGCATAAGAATCGGCTCAATGAAAGTCAGCAGATAAGAATATGCGCTTTTTTCTGTGGCGTAAAAGCTGGCGGTGGTGACCCGGCAGACAGCGACAAATGGCACAGACACCAGGAAGATAGGGATGATGGCGGCAATATCGACACTCACAGAGTCCGAAGTGCCAAACAGAGGGCCGAGGACGCTGCGCATTGCAAACATGATGATACAGCCCAGCAGGGCAAGCGCCATAGAAAACCCGTAGGCCAACCGCCGGATCTGCTTCATTCGTTGGAGATCCTGTTCGCCATAACACTGGCTGAGGAGCGGCTGGGTCCCGTCGCCTACGCCTTGGAATACCATGTAGATGATGCTGATGATATAGGCAATACAGGCATAGGCGGCGATAGCTGGCTCCCCGCCGTATGCAACAGAAAAGCGGTTGATGATGATCAGGGAAATATTGGGGGACATCGCAAGACCGAAGGGGGCGATGCCGATCTTCAAGATCGACGCAAACACGGGGCCGAGCGGAAGACGGGGAAGAACCAGGGTAAACTGTTTTTTGCTGATCAGATAAACCAGTGCGATCAACATAGTCACGCCCTGGCCGATCACCGTTGCGACGGCCGCGCCCATCATGCCCCAGGAGAGGACCCAGACAAACAGATAGTCCAGGAACATATTAGTTAGAAATCCCGCGATCATGGCAACCATCGCATAGAAAGAGCCGCCATGGTTGCGGATGAAAGGGACCAGTCCCGTTCCAATAACCTGCAAGCCAGCGCCGAGGGCGATATACTTGATATACTCGTCGCCGTAGGCCAGCAGATCGCCGCTGGCGCCCAGGAGCCGCAGTAATCCGTTTCCACCCCAGAAGATCCCAATGGTCAGCAGAACACTGGAAATGATCATCAGCCATAGGGCGCCTGCGGTAAATTCCCGCGCTTCCCGCTCTTTCTTTTCCGCCCGGTTGATGGAGTAGTAAATAGCGCCGCCCATGCCGATCCCGGTGCCGATCGCCTGAATAACGGCAACAATAGGGTAAGCGATCGTGACTGCCGAAAGACCGATGTCTCCGATACTGTTCCCCACAAAGTAGCCGTCCACAATGGAATAGACTCCGGATAACGCGAAGGACAGGACGGAAGGAAGGACAAATCGGAAGAATTTTTTTGTGTCGCTCATTTTCGCTTTTTCTCCATTTCTTTTTCAAAGACCGTGTTGAACAAGGTAATGTCGTTGACCATCTGCTGCACCCGGTCGCTTCCCATAATGTTGAGGACGGTGCGTTCCAACTCGTGGAGCGGAACCAACACTTCCCGGGAATAGGCGATCCCTTTTTCGGTCAGAACCACCTGCTTTTCCCTCCTGTCCTCACAGCCAGGGGAGAGGGTCACATGACCCTCGCTTTTCAGAGAGCGGATGACGCTGTTGACGGTCTGCTTTGTAAGACCCGTACAGTCGCAGATCATTTTCTGCGTCATAGCCTCCTGCCCATCCAGAGCATACAGAACAAACAGCAGATAATAATTGATCTCGTGGGCGTCCGCCCACCGGGTATACAGGGCGTTGGCCTGCCCCCACGCTTCCCAGAATTTCTTGTCCTCTGACAGCATAACATTCCTCCTTATTGTTCGCCTGCTTATAACGGCAGGTCTTTTTTATGAAACCAGATCATGCCGAAAATGTAGAGTACAACGGCAATGATGCCCATACACCAAAATTCCTCTGCGTATCCTCTGCCTGTCAGGATATTCTGCGTATTGAACAGGGTATTCAGAGTGACATATTTCAAAAAATCCAGTTGATCTGATAGCTTGATAAACAAACTCATGACAAAACAATACAGCGGTATTCCAGCCCCGAAGATCAAAGAATACTTTGATGTGTTAAAGATACAGGAGGAGCAGAAGCATATTCCGCTGATGGTCAAGTGATAGAGAAAAGCTCCCAGATTCAATCTTAGAAATATGCCGGTGTCCAGTGCGTCCGGCTGGAAAATATGAGAAGATATGATGCCAACCAGGGATACAACGCCCCACATGACTGCCAGAGACAGGATAAAATAGAGCGCGCTGGATAGCGTGATTTGCAGGCGGGTCACTGGCGTAGACAGGAAGCCCGCCATATTCCCCTTGTCGATCTTCTCCGCGATCAGCCGGTTGCCCACCATGATGGAGTTCACCATGGGGAAAATGATCGCCATCAGCGCGTAGAAGGAATTGGACATAAAGCTGACCAGGGTCCCATTTCCCGCGAAGATATTCCCCACAGCGGTCC
The DNA here is from genome assembly GCA_910588045.1 of uncultured Oscillospiraceae bacterium. Classification (GTDB taxonomy): domain Bacteria; phylum Bacillota; class Clostridia; order Oscillospirales; family Oscillospiraceae; genus Pelethomonas. The sequence goes on from CAJUPS010000004.1 coordinate 12,704, forward strand.
CGCTCACCGCAGATTGCAGATTGGTCATCGTATCCGGTGTGAATACGTTCGTCATGGCAATCAGGAACGCGCACAGGACAGCGGTAAACACGCAAAGGAATTTCGTATTTGACTTAACGATCTGCCTGAAATACGGAATGCTAATCATTTTTTGCCCCTCCGTAGTACCACATGAAGTATTCCTCCAGCGTGTGCGTCTCCTGACGCAAAGAATTGATCCGGCATTGAGATAGTACGGAGAGCAGGTGGTTGATCTCTGCATCAATAATCGAAATGATCAACTGGTTTTGCTGTTTCCGGCACACCGCATCGGGGTATGCCTGCTTTGTGTGTTCCAGACCGGAAGCGTCCGCAAACTCAATTTGATATGTCTTCAATTGAGAACCGCGCATTTCGTCCATGGAAATTTCCTGAATCAGTTTTCCGTCCCGGATCATGCCGACCCTGTCGCAGACCTTCTCGACCTCATCGAAGATATGAGAAGACAGAAGAATGGTCTTTCCCCGCTTTTTTTCTTCCTGGATCAACTCAATAAAGCGATTCTGCATCAGCGGGTCCAGACCGCTGGTGGGTTCATCCAGGAGCAGGATGTCAGGGTCGTGCATGAACGCCGCCACGATCCCCAGCTTCTGCTTCATACCTTTTGACATTCTCTTGATCTGTACTTCCGGTTTCAGCTCAAACGTCTCCAGGAGCCGCTCCATGCGGGAGAGATCCGGCAGCTTCCGCATTCTGGCGATCAGCCGCAAATAGGCGATCCCTGTCATGTCGTCAGGAAAGGCGATCTCACCCGGAAGATACCCGATTTTCTCCTGGATTTTCTTCTGTTCCCGCCAGCACTCCATATCCTCTATGCGGACAGAACCGGACAGCGGCCTACTGAAGCCCATCAGATGCCGCATGGTGGTGGACTTGCCCGCTCCGTTGGGACCTAAGTATCCATAAACCTCTCCATGCCTGACAAGAAGCGTAACATCGAATACCCCCTTGCCCATACCGTAATCCTTGGTAAAATGCTGTATGCTGATCGCGGCTTCCTCTGTTTCCGCATTCTCACCTGTTCCTAATTTGAGGGCCGCCTTCCCTCTGAATAAAATATACTCCCTCCAGTGACATGCGTTGGTAACAATAACGACCACTATGGTGACAAGCAGCGGCCATGGTATATTCTTCATCATTCACGGTTCTCCTTTCTCTCGCGTTTTCCTCCGCGCAGTTTCTTGACTACACACACCAGATGATTCCAAGGCCACCACAGCCATCCGTGGACGGTTTCAATTACAGCGAGAATTACTAGATACAGCAGAATTTTGTTGTGCATGTCTCCCTCCAGTCGTCCGCAGAAACCTTTATCCATAGACCATTATAGTATATATACATACTTTTGTCAAGAGATTTTTGCCTGTATCCTGCGTCATGCTCACAATCGTTCGATCAAGAATCACCGCAAGATCGAGTCTTTTCAAGAAAAACTGCCCGAATCATTTATCCGGGCAGCTCTAGGTCTTGTCATCTACTTGTTTAGCGCGCTTATCCGGGCAGCCATTTCCCGATGCGGCAGCACGGAGCCGTTTTACGGAAACTTCCGGCGGTTCATGCAAGGCGAGGGATATTTCCTCACTCAATAGTTTGGTCACTTGCTGATAAAAGATCACATCCGCTGAGTTCAGCATTTTTCCGCTATTTGCTGCTTCAGCATCTTTTTGATATAGCTGCTTAAAAAGCCTTAAATGTTCGCTCGTGTTGTGCGTAGAAAGCATCCCCTGGTAATGTTCCATCAGCAAAGAGCGTTTCTTTATTCCAGACGGCTTTGTCTCCATCCTTTCCAATTCGGTTAAGTACAGGCGAGCTTCTTCCCGTGTCATAATTTTCCGCATAAATACAGCAGTGTCTACGGGAATATATATTTTTGCCTTGCAGCTGCTTTGAAATGGCCGCAGGGTGTAGTATCTTGCGTCGCTGTCGCGCACAAAATCAAGCGCCCCTATGGCTTCCACCCTGCAAACATCGGTACTGTTATATACAACAAACTGTCCGATATGAAACATACTTTTACGCCTCCTCTCTGCATAAATGGCGAGGCAATCCGATCCGGCCCTATATGCAGCCAGACAGCCTGAACAGGCTGTCTGGCTGCGCTGTGACGGGAGAGGAGACTGTCAGTCAAAATAGTCTCCAACAGCCTGCTGATTATATTGCTTTTTCAGCTTCACAACAATGGAGCCGTCTGGCTGGGCAACCTCCTCCAAAATTTTGAACGCTGTCCCGCGCTGGGTCATCTGGGTCTTGTAGGTTTCGTACTCCTGCCGTACTTTCTGCTTACCGTATTCGGCAGGCTCGTCATCTTTGGGCTGAAAACAGATGGTTTGAAGAAGGCATGCGGCTCTGATTCTTTTCATTTGAAAAACGTCTCCTTTCTGATTTGAGTATATTTTATCGTGATTTTGCACATTTTTCAAAGGACATTTTTCACAAATATATGCAAAAATTATAACATCTGCCGGGGGCAAATTGCCCCCTGGTGTGAAAACGCGGGGCTGAAATAGCCCCGCGTTTACGCTATACCATCGCCATATCGAGCTGCTTTCTCGCAGACGCACCCATGCAAATTAAGAATCGTTAAGAAATTCCTTCTTAAAAAAATTCGATTTACAACGCACAATACTCCTTACCGGCCTGCTGTAACAGGCTGCAGAGATCACTGAATAAGGAGGCATCAAACATGGAGTTGCTACTTAAACCCATTGATTATGGAAATTGGGCTGAAGCACAAGCAATGCTACAACGGTCCTTCACGTCTGCCATGTCGGACTGTGTGGAGACGAGGCCGGAATCACCCACGCTGGACGGCGTTCTGGAAAAGCCTGGGGTGGCCCCGCTGGCTGCTTATCAGAGCGGTCAAATGGTGGGTGGCGCTGTGGTATCTTTCGGAACAGATGGTCACCACATTTTGGAGTTGCTGTGGATAGACTCGGAGCACATAGATCGTGGCATTGGGCATTTGCTCTGGGATATGATCGAGCGATCCTATCCCCTGGCAAAAAGCTGGAAAACCATGACTGCCGCTTGTCTGCCAAGAAGTATCTATTTCTATGTAAACAAATGCGGCTTCCACATAGTAAAGGTGGAATCTGTAAGCGGTACTCATGGCCAACGCATGTATATCCTGCAAAAAAAGATTGATCCAAGTTAAGATTTGTTAAGAACTTTAGTCACAAACTGTTAAGAAATACATGCTAGAATGAACAATGTCAGGGGAAAACAGCTCCTGAAAATTGCAAGAGCAGAAAGGATACATACATTATGAAAAAGAAAAATCGTTTCTGGCACATGATGGCCATCGCCCTTGTCCTGGTGTTTTCCGTTTCTGTCCTGGCGGGCTGCTCGGGTGGCAAAAAGACCAAGAAGGAAACCAAGAAGCCCTCGCAGACCCAGACGCAGGAGGACAAGAAGGACAAGAAAGACGATTCCAGCATGACCGATGACACCGGCAAAAAGAATCAGAATACCAAGCCGGACGACACCGGCAAAGCTGATGACACCGGCAAGAAGGATCAGGATGCCAAGTCCGACAACGAAACCAGCAAAGCGGATGACAACGACAAGAAGGATCAGGATGCCAAGCCGGACGACACCGGCAAGGCTGATGGCAACGACAAGAAGGATCAGGACGCCAAGCTGGATGATACCGGCAAGGCTGATGACAACGACAAGAAGGATCAGGACACCAAGCCGGACGACACCGGCAAGGCTGATGGCAGCAACGAGAAGGGACAGGACACCAAGCCGAACTCTGACGGCAAGACTGACGACTCCGTCAAGAAAACTTCGACTGGCAGCAAGACCGCTGCCGCTGAAAAGCCCGCTGATACCGCTGCCCCAAAGTCCCTTGCAAAAGGGAAGTAAGTCCTATATCGGATACCTCCCACGTAATGCGGGAGGTATCCGTCAGTTTATTTGTTTGCAAAAGGAGGGGGGCGCATGGGTACGCAAACCATTTTAGTTGTTGATGATGATATGGACATCCGGGAGGGCATCCGCATTCTGCTTCGCGGAGAAAATTATACTATTTTAGAGGCTGCCAGCGGCCAACAGGCGTTGGATCAGTTAAGCAGTACAGTAGGTCTGGTGATTTTGGATATTATGATGCCCGGTATGAGCGGGCTTCGGGTATGCGAGGAGATTCGCAAAATCTCTACAGTTCCCATCCTGTTCCTGACCGCCAAGGCGCAGGAAACCGATAAGTTGGTCGGTCTGACCGCTGGCGGGGACGATTATCTGACCAAGCCCTTTTCCTATGCGGAATTGATTGCCAGAGTGAAAGCCCTGCTGCGGCGGTATTGCGTTTACCGCGGGAAGGTTCAGGAAGGGACTGAGGAACGATTCCTTTCCCTGCGGGGAGTCCGGCTGAACCTGGATCATAATCAGGTCTGGGTCCGGGAGAAGGAAGTGGAGTTGACGGAGATCGAGTACCAGATCCTGCGTCTTCTGATGCGGACACCTCAACGAATCTTCTCCATTCAGAGCATTTATGAGACGGTCTGGGATGAGCCGTATTTCTATATTTCTAATGGTACGGTCATGGTTCACATCCGCAAGCTGCGGGTCAAAATTGAGGAGGATCCGCAGGAACCGAAATACATAAAAAACGTTTGGGGAAAAGGCTATCGTTTTGAGGGGAGCGGCAATGAAGGAGGCTAGATTTTCCACTCTGATGGCGCATTTTTGCGGCCTGCTCCTACTGGCTGGGGCGTTGAGCGCACTGCTGTTCAGCTGCGTTTACTTCGGCGGCAGATCCTTGATGACGCAATATTTTGAAAATTCAGACTTTCAGGAACAGCTTACAGAGAAGCGGGTCCAGGAACTCCAAAACTATGTGGAGGAAAACGGACTAGCCGCCAATGATGCCTCCCAGCTTACCTCCTGGGTAAAGAAGCAGCCCATGATCTTGCTGGAGATTTACCGTGCTAATGTTCTTCTCTACAGCTCCTCCGCCCCGAATGAGCAGATGGACAATGAAGAGAAGTCGCCTGTTTACGATTGGACGCCTTATTACCGGCTCAACTTTTCTGACGGAGAGGCAGAGGTGGTTATTTATGCGAACGACACTTATCGTTGGTTTTCATCCCTGCTGACCACAGCCCTGATCCTTGCGTTCCTGCTGTTCCTCCTGATTTTTCTAAGTGGATGCCAAGGCTTGGTGCGCTATATTTGTAAGCTGAACAATGAGATCCATGCTATGGAGGGCGGTGATCTGGACGCACCTATTACGATCCAGGGTAGCCATGAGTTGACGCAGCTGGCCAGAAGCCTGGACGCTATGCGTATTGCGTTTAAGGAGCAGAGGGAGCATGAGGCCGCGATCTTCCGTGCCAATCAGTCTATGATCACAGAAATGTCCCATGATTTGCGAACACCTCTGACAACATTGCGAATTTATACCGATATTCTTCGGTTCAAGAAATACGACCCCAGCCAACTGAGCAACTATTTAGAAAAAATTGATGCCAAAGCTGCCCAGATCAAACAGCTCTCAGAAAATATTTTTGAATATTCGCTGGTATCCCGCTCCCAGGATATTATATTGGATGCGCCTGCACCCTTCTACGATGTGTTTCACGATATTTTGTCTGAAATGGCGGGGTATCTGGGACAGCAGGGCTTTTCGTTCCAGTTTGAACTGAGGTGGTTCCCGGCTTCGATTGCCGTACATCCGCCCTATATCAAGAGGCTAATCGATAACATTGCCTCTAATATTCTTAAATATGCCTCTCCAGAAGCACCGGTTTCAATAAAGACAATTTCAGAGGATAGCTATGTAGGGTTGGCGTTCAAAAATAGCATTCGCTACAGAAGTATAGATCAGGGAAGTACGCACATAGGACTTGCGAATATGAGGGCTATGATGGAAAAAATGGGAGGAGAGTGCCGGGCCTTACAAAGCAATGCTACATTTCAAATTGACCTGCGCTTCCCTTCCCATCGTGAAAAAATATAACTGGCAAAGCAAAAAAATTTAGATTATTCATAAAGGAGGGCGCTTTATGTACGAAAATGGGCAAAATCAATACGGATACTATTATGATGGCACATCCAGTATAAGCAGCTACTCATCTGAGATTGTTTCCACTGAGCTGATATGCTCCAAACAGCAGCTGAATAAGCGAATCGCAGTGTGGGCAATTAGCATTGTTTGCGCTCTGGTGTTTGCCGGAGGCATGTTCTGGGCTGGCTGGGCCGCAAAAAGCTGGCTCTCCGCCCAGCCGCAGATGATGGTCAGCAATCGTCAAAAGGCAGAAGAGGAAACTGTCAGTTCTAGCGACCGTGAGAAGTTTACATTTGCTCTGGCTTATCAGGCTAACTATTGATAGAGCAAGAGAATCTGCAAGGGAACTTAGACTTCCCTTGCAGATTCTCTTTTACCATACCGGCTACCCCTGTATCACATAGTGTCCCTTTGAGGGTATTCACTTGTTTCAACAGCCATTTTCTATTTCCTCTATCGACAGCCTTGGAAAGCCATCAGCCAATAAACCCATTCCTTCTCGCCCGGCAAACATACAACATTCCAAAATGTTGATTTGATCTTTCATGGCAGGGCTATGCTTCAAACCGTCAGGATTTTCTCCTGAATCCAACAGGCGGTGCTCGTCCACCCATCAGAAAATCAACGAAGGCGCTATGAAGCGTGACCGTATTGTTGGCAGCGGATACAGTACCGACTTGGTTAATTCGGATTGTCGCTGTCAGACATATTGACCAGAGAAACTTTTGGTACACATGGATTCCCCCTGTGCGATGGAGAGACATCCTAAAATGAGCCTATCCGTCCGTTTTTACTACTATACGTCGAAATTTAGAATAAACTGTGACAGAGTTCTGGAATTTCTTTGGAATCGTTCGACTAAATTCGACATTATTAGCAAAAAAGCATCCGAAACATCCTGTTTGCCGCATAATAGAGTAAAACTATTCAGATCCAGCAAAGCGATACCCTACTCTAAATACAGTCTGGATGTATTCGCTGTCTCTGGGATGAAGTTCCAGCTTTTGACGCAAGGAGGAGATATGATCGGATACGGTGGATACCCCCAGATTATCTTTTGCTTTCCATATACGAGAGTATATTTGCTCTTTGGTAAGAACGACGCCAGGACTGTTGGCGAGCAGATGCAAAAGGTCAAACTCTTTGGTGTCAGGTCAATGGACTTCCCCCGCATCCGCACTTGACGGCGCAGAGGATCAATAAGCAGCTCTTTATATTCAATGCGCGGAAGCAGGCTTCCGGGATGCACAAACTTTAACCTGCCTTCTCTGCGTAATGCAGCATTAAGAATCGATACGATTTCTTTTAGATCTACCGGAAGTTCTACACAAGTATCTGCGCCCAAGTCGAGCATATCCGCTCGGTCTGTACTTCCAGAAAATGAGGATGTCAATATGATATGCGGCAGCGGATCTAGAAATCGGCTCATAATTTCCTCTAAAAACATGCGGGCAGAATCGGTGTCTAAATCAAGCCAGAGGAATGCTGGCGTATGAGCATACAATGCTGTGAGAGCTGATCGTGTATTTGTAACAATCGTTGCAGGTATGTTGTGTTCGGCAAGGGTGTCATACGCAGGGGCTGAGTCGTCTGTACGCAAGGATAAAACTAAAATATCTTGTTTCATAATACGATCCCTTTTGCTGGTATACAGCAGATAAAACGGGCGAGACCCATAGGCCCCGCCCGTTGGATGATGGAAGAAATTATCAAGCCCCTTGTATAAAGTTTATGTACTGCTCCGTGCTTAAAAACAGATTCAGTCCTCCCAATACAACTTATACACGATTACACGATCCGCAGACGGCAATCCGGTGGCGCACCAGGGTTGTCACAGCCTCCCGGCCGGGACCGCCGAATTTCTTGGGATCATACAGACCCGGGTCACCGGAAAGCGTCTTCCGGGTGGCCTCCGTATAGGCGGCCCGCAGCTCCGTGGCGAAGTTCACCTTGCATACGCCCAGAGAGATCACCTTTTGCACATCCTCATCCGGAACGCCGGAGGAACCGTGGAGCACCAGCGGCACGCGTACTGCGTCCCGCAGCTGGGCCAGCCGGTCAAAGTCCAGCTTCGGCTTGCCTTTATAAAACCCGTGAGCCGTGCCGATGGCAACCGCCAGGGAGTCGATTCCGGTCTCCTCCACGAAGCGGGCCGCCTCGCCGGGATCGGTGTAGATGTCCTCGCCGGGCTTTACCTCCAGGCTGTCCTCTTTGCCGCCCAGACGGCCCAGTTCCGCTTCCACGGCGGGCTGCTGGGGAACATCCCCGGCCATCTGTACCACCCGGCGCACCAAAGCGATGTTATCCTCCAGAGGCAGCTTGGAACCGTCGATCATCACCGACGTGTATCCATCCCAGGCCGCTTGGCGGCACAGCTCGAAGCTGTCGCCGTGGTCCAGATGGATCGCCACAGGAATTTGAGCTTTTCCGGCGATAGCCTGGGCCATGGCGGCGAAGACCGCCGGACCTGCGTATCGAAGAGTGGACGGCGTGGTTTGCAGCATCAGCGGCGCGGACTCGGCCTCCGCTGCGGCTACCACAGCCTGCATCATTTCCATATTTTCTACATTGAACGCGCCGACGGCGTAGCCGTGGGCCTGCGCGTCTTGTAAGAGCTCTCTGCTATTGACTAATGGCATAAAAAATCCTCCTCAATTCTATCAAACGTATTAGCCCCAGAGTCCTTTTTGTTTCAGCGCCTCTTTGCCTGCAAAGGCAATCATCACACAAATGATACAGGCAATCAGTAAACCGATGATTCCCCAAAGTACAGGGTAGTAACTGCCTACTGCGTCATACACAAATCCGTAACCAGGAAGTGCTACAATCCCCCCAAAAGCCATTCCCATCGCTACAATAGAATAAATCTCCCCATACTCCTTTGACCCAAAAACATCTGTGGTAAGCAGTGGCCCAAGTGTACCAACTGATGCCGACATAAACCCAAAGAGCGTAACAGCAAAGTCAAACATGTATGGCAGTGATCCCCCCAAGATTGCGATAATGACTGCTGCAATTCCGGATATAAGCGCAAAGATCGTGGTTGCCTTTGTACCGATCTTGTCACTAAGAACGCCGAAGAACAAAGAGCCTATCAGCATTCCCAGCATGAAAAATCCCATTGCTCCACCGGCAAAAGCCGTGTCATAACCCAATTGATTTGCATATTGGGGGATGTGTTGTCCAAAGGCAGCCACCGCAGTGATAAAGAACATAAACAGAGCCAGCGCCCAAAATGAGGCCGACTTGCGGGCATCCTTCTCCGTTACTCCCTCCGGAATGGCTTTTTCTTGTTTGATTGCCGTTTCCTCCCCTAAAGGCCGCAGGCCCATTTGAATGGGTTCCTTTCGTATAGTGAGCAACACCACCGGGATGCCCAGTGCCATCACGATAAGCCCTAGGAGTATGTATGCTTGCCGCCAACCCTGATGGGCAATCAGATTTCCCGCCATTGGTTGGAGAATCATGCCGAACAATCCAACAGCTGCCATTATGATGCCGACGGCCAGGCCGTTATGTTCTTTGAACCAACGCCCCACTAGGACCGGCCCCGCGATCTGCGTTGTGATGACAGAGCCTGCAGCCATCGGGACGGACAGCAGATACCACCCCCAGATATTGTCCATACATCCGAACAGCGCAAACGAGCCCGCCTGAAAGATCAGGCTGGTTATTAGCAGGAGCCGAGGGTCATACCGTGCCATCAATCTGCCCGCCACAGGTAAAAAGAGAAAGGTGGCGACAGATGATATACTGAAATACAATGAAAATTCTCCGGTGCCAAAGCCAAGATCCGTCGTCACTGGAGCCATGAACAGGCCACCCGCATTATTTAGACCTCCACGGGTCAGACCCATGACAACGCACATTCCTAATAAAATGATCCATGCAAAATGCAGCCTTTTCGCACTCGTTTTTATCATATCTACTCCCTCGGCCGACATATCATATACCTACTGCAATACTGCATACAGATAATCGTCAATGCAGTCTCCCACCCGGTCAATCAGGAGGTCAGCGGCCCGTAGCGGCAGCTTCCCCGACTGTACCCGGGCGTACTGCACTGGCATGTACTGACTGAGCAGGGCCATAGGAATATTCGCGGCGTCCAGATTGGTAAGGAGCGTCTGCATCGCGGAGCGCACCTTGGGGTTCACCAGGTAGTACCGGGCCCGGTCGGAGTAGCTGAACGCCCGGGCGTACCGCTTCCGGGGCAGGTCGCCGTGGTAGTATTTCGCCCACTGGCTCTTGTCCTCCAGCATGGCCTGCTCCAGCACGGCGCGGAAATGGGAACAGGGAAAATCGCTGACGCCGTATAGCTCTCGTTCGATCTGCTCCAGGGCGAACAGTCCCTCCCGCAGGGCGAAGGTCAGGGCGGGACCCACCTTCAGGATTGCCACGCCGTCCTCCACTAGCTCCCGCAGGCGCTCCCGGGGCTGATAGTCGGTGGAATGGCCCTCGAAGACCAACCCGGGGTGGTTGTCCAGACACGCCATCAGCTCTCGGGCGGCGGCGCGGTCATAGGTGATCACGCTGTCGTCTGCAAATTCCACACCCGGCTGCACCACCAGCGCGGCCACCCGCTCCCAGGTGTCCTCCAACCCCTGGGCGGCAAACGCGCGGTGAAATTCCGCCAGGGTTGCCTCGCAGTCCGCCGGGGCGGTGACGGCTACGCTGTCCTCGTTCTCCTGCGCCCCGCCGGGGATGGGGACCTCGCTGCCGATGACATACACCGGGGCGGGGGCCTCCGGGTGCTGGGCGCTATACTGGGCGAAAGCGTCCTCCGCCGCGCGGCAGAGCCGGGCCCCGCGCCGGGCGATGGTCCCGTCGGACAGGCGGGCGCTGGGGTCGTCGTCCGCCACGCGCATACTGGTGTCAATATGTATCTTGGAGAAGCCCGCCAGCACATAGGAGCGGATCAGCTCCTCCGCATTAGCCATGGCCTGGGCCTCGGGAAGCGCCGTCCAGGTCAGAGGACCCAAGTGGTCGCCGCCGCAGAGCAGCCTCTCGGCGGGGAAATCCTCCTCGGCGGCCAGTCGGTCCAGAAATTGCCGGAAGGCGACGGGGGTCATGCCGGTGTAGCCGCCGTTCTGGTTGACCTGGTTGGCGGTGGACTCCACTAGGACAACCGTATCGTTGGCCTTGGCACGGCGGAGGGCGGCCCGGATGACGTACTCGTTGGCGGAGCAGCAGGAGTAGATCCCTTTTTCCCGATAAGAGCTACGATTATGCAATAGATCCAGAATTGGATTTTGAGTGATTGTTTTCATTATCATTGCCTTTCCTGAAAGAGTCGAGGGGG
>CAJUPS010000004.1:24061-100310 GCA_910588045.1 uncultured Oscillospiraceae bacterium
TTGCCGCGGGGCGCCTCTTTGGGGTTGCGCTATGTGAGGGGGAGAGAGTAGGTTTACTTGTTGTCCTTACCAGCCTTGCGGGCGGCGAGTTCCTCCATGATCTCAGCGTGACGCTGCTCAGTAAGAGTGTAGAACAACATGGGGACAACTGCCAGGATCATGCAGGCGGCACATCCAACAGAATATACGATATGGAACGCCTGAAGGGTGCTTGCGGACTGCTCAACCAGAGGAACATAGCCTGTCAAGCCCATCACAGCGGCGACAACAACGCCGACAAACGCCATGACCAGCTTACTGACAAAGCAACGGGTAGCGGTAATCAGCCCTTCGTTTCTCTGGCCAGTCTTCCACTCGCCATACTCAATCGTATCCATCATCATAGCATTTACGGCAACGATGGAAGAACCCGTGCACAGGCCGGAAATCGCATAGCAGACGAAAATGACCATAACATTGGACCATCCTGCGAAGAAGATCACGCAGGCCACGGCAGTATACACCGCTGCCAATGTCATCAACGTCTTCTTCTTCCCAAGGAACTTGGCAAAAACAGGGAAGAGCAGGCCACCGAGGGGAGAAACAACGAGGGAAATCGTGGAAAAGACTGCCATATACTTCACATCGCCCAGATTATACATGCAGTAATAGTAGTTGAAGCTCATCCGCATGATAATGGCAAACAGTACGAAGATATTGGAGATCTGGAGCAGAAGCAATGGTTTATTCAGATAAATGTTTTTAAGCGCCGACTTGACGTTGAACTTCTGCTGAGGATCAGGCGCAACATGCTCCCGCACCAACGAGAAGCAAATCATATACATGGCAACGCCAAAAATTGCGATGATGACTGCGGGATAGAAGTAGGCTGTCGGCTCACCGGCACCGCCGAACTTATCCAGCGCCAAGGGCATTACAATACCAATAATGGCGGCAATCGCGTTGGAAGCGGTCGTACTGAATGCGGTGATCCGGCCACGTTCCTCCGTGTTGTTGGTCATTGCTGCGGGCAAACTCCAATATGGAATATCGACAGAGGTGAATGCGATGCTGCCAGTGATAAAGTAAAGAATAGCCGCATATATGCACCGAACTGTCATACTGTCACTAGGAATGAAGAAGCTCAACGCGAGGCAGAGACCATAGAGAGGCCCAGAGCGCAGCAACCATGCGCGATACCGCCCGAACCGGCTCTTTGTTGTGTCCGCAATAAAGCCCATCGCAACGTCAGTAACGCCATCAAAAATGCGGACAACCGCAAAGAGGATGCCCAAAAATGCCGGGGGAAGTACCATAACGTCAGTCAGAAATGGTGTGATCCATGTTCCGTGTACGTTACTCATAGCGTCATGGCCGAGAGCCCCGATAGCATGACCAAATATTTCCCGCCCCTTGCACATCGTAGGCTCTTTTGCTGTCACCTCTTTTGTTGTATTAGACATAATTTATCCTCCATAATTAACACGAATTTTACGCACACGCAAGCGTTTTTGCTTGCTTATACAGCATCTGTGCCGACTGCCAGGTACTCAATATCAACAGTATGAATATTTTGAACGATACGCATCGTATGCTCACCCGGAGCCAGACCTGTCCGCTCAAACAGGAGCTTCCCGGTTTCTTCCTCTCCGTAGTTATACACGGTATCAGCCAGTTCACCGTCCAGATATACTGTGGAAACAGCAAACTTGTTGATCATCCGCTTGCCTACCCAGCGGATAGCTGTGCCTTGGAAGGTCAGCTCTGCGGACGCCTTGCTGTCGCCGCTGCACGTACATCTGCCGAAGCGATATGCGTCGCCCTGCTCTGTCTGCCAATCGCCGGTATAGACGATCCGCTCCGACAAAGGATCAATCTCCTCGTATACGGGTTCCGGAACGGCGTACTCATAAGCGATGCGGTCTACGCAGATTTTTCCGGTTTTGCACACGATTTTAAGCGTGTGTATCGCAGGAGCAATGTCCAGCGCCTCAAAGAGCCGGGTGGTTGCTTCCCTGCACCCGCCTGTCGTAACTGTCGCCACCAGCTTGTCATCCAGGTAGACGTCTGCTGATCCGGGCGTCATATCCTTTCGGCCATACCACCGGACGGCGGTCCCGGCAAACCGCAGGCAGAGGGCCGCACCCTCGTTATCGGTCTCCGCGCCGCTCTCGCCGCCATTCCAGCCACCTTCATAAGCGATGGAGACATCGGAGGCTTGGAGCGAAGTGAATCCCCAATCTTCATCCACCGGCTCTGTATCAGGCGTGTCGATTTCGATAGCCTTGACCAGCAGATCCTTGGCGAAGCGAGTATTGAATACGGCGTTGTCGCCCATCAGATTGGTGGCTACGACCCGATCGTTGACATAATCTACGATGCGGTACATCTTATCCGGATTCAGTCCTTTGAGCTCAATAACAGGATAACCATCCGGTTGATACCGCCGCCCATCCCGGTAGAATGCGTAGTGCATTACGCCATCCTTTTCGACCACATAAGTTTCATAGGGGTCAAAACCATAGCTGTATAAATCGCCGATGAAGCGCCCCTTGTGTAGTTGCTCCTGATCCGCAATCTTCAGCCAGCGGGCATAGGTCTCCGCATCCTCTCCGGTGAACGCAAGCTTTTCGATGATGACGGAACCCGTGCCGACCGTAGTGGAATACCAGATTTGGCAATGATCAGTGGTAATGGGATAGTTATCACCCATAAGGGCCTTATAGGCTTTCGCCCGCGTCCTCGTCTGATCCAGAGATGTCGGGTCTGCTGTAACGACCTGAGTCATATATTGCAGCCCATAGAAATCCTGGGGCGCGCCACAGTTGCACAGGAGGTTGAACACCTCGGGGTCGTTTGCCACCATAGCCTCGTGCGCCTCCCGATAAAATTCTGTTTGCCGCTCTGTAGACTCCTCCGGGCGGGCGTGGTGGTGTGCCGGATTATAACACTTGGACAGGCTCCATACGAAATCACCCTTGAAGCCGTCAAACTTCCATACCTGCATGGCACGATTGATGAAGTCTGTCGTTGCCTTGATCGCACCTTCAGAGCAGGGACAAAGGGCATAGCCAGCAGTCTGTGTCCAGTCTGACGTATCCTGTTTACCCGGACCGCCGATCTTAGCAATGCTGCCGTCCTCATGCATGATGAAGTATTCCGGGTGCTCTTTGAACAATCGGCTGTCATCCCGTCCGCCGTCACAGGGCCGCCACCAAAGGAGGGCGGTCATGCCGTGATCGTGGATGGCATCCACTAGACGGATCATATCCGCTTCACCATTTGGGAATTTTTCAGGATTCAACTGCCAGTCGCCGCCATGGTCATACCATGCGTCATCAATGGTGATCTGCTTAACACCGGCTTTCTGAAGAAAATCCAGTTCCTTGATGATCAACTCCACCGTCCAATCGAAGCCCCAGCCCCAGCCTTCCCAGCGAAGCTGGTAGCTGCGGTCCGAAATATCCGTCTGCATCACAATCCCCAGATGCTCCATTGCATTTTTGTAACCGCGCAGACCGGAATAGTAGTCGCCCGTATGAACGACGATAAAGCTCTGTCCTGCATCGATTGTACTCCCGGCGGAAATCATTTTGCCGGGCCACTTGATATAGACTCGTACAGAGTTGTCTGTTTCCTCTACCGGCGTATGAACCTCGCGCCTGGTTGCAGATGCGTCACCAACGGTGATTCCGCCATCGGCGTTGTAGATGTCCGCAACAGGCAGGCCCGCCGCCGTGTGGTCCTGGCGATTCTCACGGAAGAACTTCTGGGGCGTGGTCAGATCAATCCTCTGCATCTGATCGTAGAATGTGGTCGGCCCCTCGCCGCCGCCGTTAAAACTCCATACGACATCACCTGGAGAGAACATCTCAAACATGCTGTCGGGGAAGCTGTCAACCACCACATCTCTGTCGCCAGACTGATATGTGGTTTTGGTGTAAATGAGTCCCTTCCCGGTATAGGATGTCTCCATGACATAAATGCGGGTCAGGCCGGTACTCGGACTGTGGGAAGTGATTGTCATCCGCTCTCCGGTCCCCAATGTGCCGGTAACATCCTGTTCAATCGTACAGGTGTAATCGGAGAAGTCCCCAACGGCCTGACCATTAACTACGGGGTAACCAGTAGGGGATGCTTTGCTTACCTGGATCGCCATGCGGCCATCCAACCGGTAAAGAGTAACCGTATGGTCGTCAGCGTTGAAGACCGCCCGCACACTGCGTCCGGTGATGGAGTTGTCTGCCGTCTCAATCGCGAGAATATTCTTGGGTCCTGTTTCTTTTCCAAGCCACTTAAATGGCCGCAATCTCATATTACAGGTACACGCCATTTTGTCACCTCGTCTCAATATTGCACTCTACAGCGAAATATACGCATCCAGCCCCTTGGGCTGATCCGGATTTCCTCCCAGGGCAAGTGCCTTGAGTAATGCGGTCATCTGGGCCACATAGATAAACAGAATGCCCCAGGCGGCGAAGTCATCCACATCCGTGATCTGCACGTGGGCCGCCGCGCCGTACAGGTTTTCCGCCTGATCGGAGATCGTCACGACGATGCTCCCCCGGGCCATCACATCCCGGACCATCTTCCCCTGCAGCTCGCCCTCGCCGGGACGCAGGAGGACAAGGGTCAAGGTCTTGCTGCCGCTGACCACGATAGGACCGTGGCGGTAGTCCAGCAGGTGGAAGCACCGGCCCGGCAGCATGGCAATCTCTGTGAAGGCCAGCGCGCCCTCCTCGGCAATGCCGCTCACCGGCCCATCGGCCAGAACCACCGCGTGATCCCAGTCCATGGCGGCGATCTCCTGGAGCATGGGGCGGTATCTGAGATTGAAGGCGCTGCTGTTCTCCGCCGCCGCATAAACGCTCTCCCGCAGGCTGTCCCTGCTGGCGTACTTTGCCGCCAGAAGCAGGGATGCGGTGTAGAGGTTCGTCACCGTGCGGGTCTGGCAGACGCTGTTGTCATAGCACCAATCCAGCACCAGATTCAGGTCGCACAGCGGCGTGAGGTCGTTCTCTGCCTGCATGGTAATGGAAACGGCCGGACAGCCCAGGGTTTCCTTGATGTGCTTGAGCGCCCAGACCATCTCAGAGGTCTTGCCGGAACGGGAGAGCAGAATGACGATGCTGCCCCGAACGGTCTCCTGCCAGAAATCATAGTTGAGGATATAGTCACCGGCGGGAATCGCGCTGGCGGCGGTATCGGGCATTGACGCCAGCAGCGTCGCGGCGCTCTTCGCCAGCATGAAGCTGGAGCCGCAGCCCAGAACGGCGAATTTCCTCTGGGTATGTTTTGCGAAAAATTCGGTTAAATCTCCGTCGCGCTTCTTAAAGTAGTCGCAGGTGGAGGCCAGAGCCAGCGGAGTATCCAGGATCTCCGCTTCCGTCAGATACATAGTTGCTACCTACCCTTCTCATGAAATTGTTCGACAGCCAGCAGCAGCGCACCCTCCAGAGCACTTTTCTCCGGTTTCTGAAGTACGCATCCGCAGCTATTCAGCTCCCTTGCCAGCGGGTCGAGGATCAGGCTGCCTGTCCGAAAGAGCCCGCCGGAATAGGTAACACCGGCTGTTTCCGGCAGTACCAGCTCTTTTCGTAAAGCACCCGCCAGCAGCGCAAGCTCCCGGGCCGCCCTCTCGTACAGCAGCACCGCTGCCGGATCGCCCAGCTTTGCCGCTTGACTGGCATACAGCTGGAAAGCGGCTACCTTGTCCCGGTAGGGGGCCAGATCGCTTACTGCAATGTCAATGAAACGTATGTCCTCGGACAATGACAGCTCCCGCCGTACTACGTCATAGAGAGGCCCGCGGGGGATGCGTCCATCCGCCTGCTTGGTAAAGAGGCTCATGGCCTCCCTCCCCACCCAGTAGCAGGAGCCCTCGTCTCCGAAGAACTCATTCCAGCCGCCGCACCGGGCGGCCCGCTGATCCAGGCCCTTGCCGAAGGCAATAGCCCCGGTCCCCGCCACGATATGGATTCCCGCCTGACAGGCCAGGGCTCCGGCCCAGCCCACCTCCACATCGTTGACGATATGGAGAGGAACAGGGGAGAGCGCCTGCCGCAGCGCCTCCGTCATCGCGGCATCCTTTTCGGCGTTTTCGCCATAGCAAGGAACTCCAAGGCAGCACCCGGCGCAGTCATCCAAGGTGATCCCGGCGGCCTCCAGGCAGGAACGCACTCCTTCGACGATGACCTTGACGGCGCCATCAACGCCCAACATCTGATAGGAGCACCCTTTCCCGACTGTCTCCGCAGCTGGTTTTCCATCCGGCAGCGAGACGGCGGCCGCCGTTTTTGTACCGCCCCCGTCTACTCCGATGAACCACTTCTTCATAGCTGAACCTCCGTTCCAATTTGGAGTGTCGCCTTTGTTCACACTATACATATTTTTCAATTTTTTGTCTAGTAGTTTTGTCAAAAGAGATACAACCCCCCGACTTTGTATACCATTTTTATGTATACAAAGTCGGGGGGTTGTATCTCTTTTTTAAGGAGCAGGAGAAAATTCTTGCGAAAAACAGAGAAACATGGTAAACTATAGAGCTATATGGGGTCATGTTGAATCGAAGCAAAGTCTTTGGAATGAGAGCTCTCATTCCACGTGATAGGGTTCCCCTATCACGTGGAAGCCTGTGCGGTTTATTGGTATCGGGATTGCAAGGAGGATCATTTTATGAGCAGTACGTCCGTCTATAATGATCTCTTTAAGAAGATGATGCTTGATATACAGAGCGGAGAATACCCGGAGGGTTCCCTGCTTCCCACAGAGGAGCAGCTGAGTCAGAAATACAATGCGAGCCGGTCAACGATCCGCAGGGCCCTCACTTTGCTGAGAGAGGCGGATTTGATCTATTCCGCACGTGGTGTTGGCTCTATCATCAAACCACATGTTTTTTTACAGAACCTCGGCTCTTTTTACTCCTTTACCGATACGCTAAAGTGCAGCGACGTCCTGATTCAAAATACAGTCGTCTCTTATAGTCTGATCGAAGCGGATAAGTCCTTGTCTGCGGATACCGGGTACACTGTGGGTACGACATTTCACAAACTGCTGCGCTTGCGCTCCGCAACGGAATACCCTTTGATGCTGGAAACCACCTATCTCCCCCAAAGCCGCTTTTTATCATTGGATATAGATGTCCTTTCACAGGGTTCTCTCTATGACTTTCTGAAAGATCGCTATGGTTTCCATGCTGACCACGCCACAGAAAAATTTCAGCCCGTTATGCCGCGTCCAGAGGAGAGAACTTTGCTGCATATATCTCAGGACACGCCCTGTATGCTTCTGGAGCGATGGAGCTATGAAGATACGCTGCTGATCGAGTATACAAAGTCTATTGTTCGCGGGGACAAGTATGCCTTCCGCGTAGATTTGCCAAGAGTTGATCTTAACGCATATGGGCAATGATCAATGGGTATAAACACTGCATTCAAAAGAGAATTCATCAGAACAGATTACAACCTGCGCTGACAGTCAGCGCACAATATCAGGCGGTGTGTCAACAGGCGCACCGCCTTTTTCCAGGCCTTTTTTTCCGGGAAATTTTGCGTTCTGTCCTATCTGTGTGGGGCAGGTTGTGGGTCAACTCCAAATCCGCCCGAAAAAGCGCCCTCCCCCAGTGACAGGGGAAATGTATAAATAAAAAGCAGTCACTCCCCCATTTCCGTTGATCATTTGCTGTCAGGAATAAACAAACAGCTTCACCCGCAGCATCGCCGGTCCCTCGTAAGTATTCAGCACCGCCTCATCCCCATTCAGCCGCCGTCCGGGCTGCCAGACCCCGTCTGCAAACGCGCCCTCCTCCAGCGCCAGAATGTCGATCCCCGGCTTTTCTGGATTCGCGGACTGGAACGAGAGGGATACATCCTGCACGATCAGATAAAACCCGTTCTCACTTACCCGCAGCACCAGACATACCCCGGCCTTTTTCCGGAAGCTGGCGCAGATCCGATAGTCCCCCATCTCAAATGCCGCTGTGTCGGAAATCTCCCCGGAACTGGCCTGCAGGTCCTCTGTCCCATACTTTTCGGTGAGCAGCGGCATCATACTGCCCAGCATACGGTTGAGTTTCCCATATACCTCCACATCCTGGGGCGTTTGCAACGCTGGGTCCGTCACATCCGCACCAAACAGTACCATCTGTTGACTAGTAAAGGGTTCCCCCATATCCTCAAAGCCAAAAGGAGAGTAGCAGATTCCGTGATACCGCCCAACGCACAAAACCGCCCGCGCCCCTGCATAGCCGTGGGTAGCGCACTCTGGAATATACAACGGGTTACCGTTCCGCGTATACTCCTCGCAGACCTCCGTAAAGTTGGGAACATAAATATCCGGCGCAAAAATGTCGATGTTGGGCGCACAGTACCGCCAGACCTCCATCATTTGGGAAACCGGCCCGCCGCTGGGATAGCTTCCGGGCGCTTCCCCCGGTTTATTCAGCCAACAGTTGACTGTAAACGGAAGCGGATATTCCTTCTTCCCGGCCTCAGCCACAGCATTGACATACAGGGCGATATGGTAGGCGCTGAAAATCTCCTCCGCCTGGTCCCCGAATACTTTTTCCCATGTCCCACTGGCCTTGCCCTTCTCCAGAGCATCCTTCACCACGTCCATCGCTTCCCCGCGATGACTGTGCATATAGTCAGCAAAATCCTGGGGAACCGGGGCGGCAAACAGCGCATCCGCCTCATCGGAATGTTCCCGCGCCGCACCCATCAGCCCCGTCTCATTTTCAACCTGAACACTGACGACTGTGTGCTCCCCGCTGTCGATCTCCCGGATGTACGCCATCAGCCGCCCAAAGGCCCGCGCATCCGCCCGGCAAGTCTCCTCGCACAAATAGGACAGGCTGCTATAGGGCATATCATAAAAATCGCTGTTGTAAATAAAACTCTTCCCCTTGACCACCTGCGCCCGATGAAACCGTGCCGGATCTGTCTTGACCCACTCCGGCGCGTAGTAGCACTGGGCGTTTTTCCATGCACCGAACCAAAGGAAGCTGATCTTTTTGCCATACCGCCGCGCCTGTTCGATCAACCCCCGGACGATGGAAAAATTAAACTTCCCCTCCTCCGGTTCCGTCAACTCCCAGGTCACGGGCAGCAGGAGGCAGTTCATCCCCAGCGCGTCCGCCTTCTCCCAGACCTGCTCCATGTAGGCCAGAGACGAAGAATTGGAGTTATGCACCTCCCCCGCCAGCAGGATAAGCGGCTTGCCATCCACCATGAGGACGGGATGCCCGTTGATCCGCCCCATGTGTGGCCGCAAAAAATCTTTAGTCATCAGAGCTTCTCCACCTTCCCCTCCGTGATCCCGTTCTCATTGAACACGTCCACCCGGACATAGTAGTCCCGGCCCTTCACCAGCGCACCGATCCGTTTCCTATTGATCCGGGTCCCCATGACCATCCAGCTATGGTATAGCCGTTCTGGCGAATTTCCCCAGAGTACATTGTATCCCACGGCATCCAAGTCATCGCCAGTATAAACCACAAAATCCAGAGGCCCGGAGCGCACAATGGATGCCTCCGCCCGCTTCGGCCTGCATCCGTTCCCCTTCCCGAACACCCGTAGACCGGAGATACAGGGCGGCACACCGTAAGGAACCGTATCAATGGTCAGCCGCACATATCGGGCATTTACTCCGGTCTCAGTTACCACAAAATCGTGACTCAAATCAGTATCAGCCTGACGTCTATCCGCTAGGATTTCCCACTTGTCCCCATTTACAGAGTATTCCAGCAGCCACCTTGTGGGCTGGGTCTCCCGGTCAATATACCGCTCCATATCCGGCCCGCCGACCAATTCGCCGGGGCAGGGAATCTCCGCGTCCGGATCGTCCGCAAAATTGACCTGCACCGCATGGACGGTCATTGCTTCGCCCAAGTCCACCATGAGCCACGCCCCTGGCTCACCGGAAGCCGCCCGCCACCAGGTCTGGGCGTTTTCATCCACCGCATTTTCCGGACCCTTCCCAGACGCATACGGAGAGGACGAAACCGGCTTCCTATAACTCAGCAGGAACCACTCCGGATCACTCCAGGGGTCCTCCCGCAGCCGGTCCACATCCACCGGCCAATCGCCATACCGCTGGTTGCAGAACAGATTTCCCGATTCATCAAACCCCGCAGGCCACAGCCCTACCCGGCGCTCAAAGACATGGTTGACACTGATCCGCATGGTGGCCGTGTGCCACCAACTCCCGCTCTTGTCCTGCATCGTGGAGCCGTGGCCCGCCCCCGGCATAAAGCCGCCTGGCCGGTAGGAGTACGGATTGCTCTCCACCGGACGGAACGGCCCCAAGGGACACTCCGACACATACACGCCGTTCGCGTACACGTTCAGCTCCGAACCGGGGCAGGCATATTGCAGATAGTACCGCCCCCCTCGCTTCGTCATCCATGCCCCCTCAATGTAGGGCATCCCGGCGAAGGTGGCGCGGATCATCGCCAGATTTTCCTCCGGTATCTGTTCCGCTGTTTTGCCGCACTTGCCCAGAAACTCCCGAAACAGTTTGTCTATCTCCTCCTCCGTCCGGGGATTCTCACTGTTGTCCTCACCAAACCGCTCATAGCCGTGTTCCATCGGGTTCCCCCAGATCAGCGGGACCTTGTCCGACAGGGGCCGCATGGTCTCCGGGTTCAGCTCCACGCCCCAGATGGGCGTTGCGTTGGCGCAGCCCCAGTAGAAGTACAGCCGCCCGTCATCGTCCAGAAACAGGTTGGGGTCCCAGTAGTCGAAGCTTCCCTTGATCTCCTCATACGGCCCGTGGATCGGGTCCTTTGTCCGATAGAAACTGCACGGAACACCCCGGTTCGACGCAGTGAAGTACAGCCACTCCCCAATCACCCGCACATCCGGCGCATAGTCGTAGATGGGCATATTTTCCGGCAGCGACACGCTCTCCCAAGCCGCCAGATCGTCCGACACCCACACCGCGCCGCTCATGGAGGCAAAGAGATAGTACCTCCCCTTGAACAGCACCAAGGAGGGGTCGGCGGCCTCCCGGTTCACCGTCAGCCGGTAGTTGTCCCTTGGGTCCCGCTTGAACTGGTACGGGTAGGGCACGTTGATAGGATTGCAGAAATATTTCATGTTCTGACCTCCACTCCGGCGCACATCGCTCTCTTTCTGCCGTCGATCCATGCGTCCTCCGTGACCCGCACCGTATCGGAGACACGGACATCCGCCGAGGAGGTGCCGATCCTGACTGCAAAATCGCCTTTTTCGATTTTCCAGCGCATGTCCTTATCCAGAAACGCCATCTGGGAGAGATCCACGGTAAACACCACAGTCCTTGCTTCTCCCGGTTCCAAATGTACCCGCTTAAAGCCCGCCAATTCCTGCACAGGCCGCGTCCGGGAGGCATAGCAGTCCGACAGGTACAGCTGCACTACCTCGTCCCCGGCAATTCTCCCCACATTGCGGACATCCACCGATACTTCCAGCTTCTCCTCCGGCCTGACCTCACGGGCGGAAATCCGGAGCCGGTCATATTGAAATTCCGTGTAGGACAACCCGTACCCGAAGGGATACCGGGGCGTGTGGGGTAAATCCACATAGCTGGCAAACCCGATGCTCTCCCCCTGATGCTCGCAGGAGCCCCAGGGGTGATTGTAGTACACAGGGATCTGCCCCGCATGGTATGCCACAGAAACCGGCAGCTTTCCACTAGGGTTGTATTTCCCCGTCAAAGCACCGGCCACCGCCTCGCCGCCAGCCTCCCCCGGCGTCCACGCCTCGAGGATAGCGTTCAGGCACTGATCCGCCGCGTCGCTGGAAATGGGCCGTCCATCGAAGTGGACGCCCACCAGAGGTTTACCCAACTCTGCCACCGCTCGGATAAAAGCTTCCTGGCAGGGCGGCAGGTTGATATTGGCCCCGTCCACCCCCTCGCCCATGGAGGCGATGGAGCAGGTCCCATACTTGCCGCCGAGGGTCAGGAGAACCACGTCCGCACTCCGCACCAGCTCCAACGCTTCCTCGAAACCGGAGCAGTCATTCCCCGCAATGGGATAGCCGTAGGCATAGCTGATTTCCGTCCCCGGCATGGCCTCCCGCAGCGCGGCCAGCAGGGAAGGGTAGTCCGGCTTCTGCCGCCGCAGGATGGGGTCAAATTCCTCCGTCAAATCGGACTGGATATTCGTCCCCGGCACGGTCTGAATCTCCCTGCCGGATGTATTCTCGATCCCCGCCACACCGGCGATAGAATTTGCCACGGCGTAAGTGGACTCCATCATGGACAGATGGGTATACCCGCCGAAGAACATCCGGGCGTTGTCCCCATGAGGGCCGATCAAAGCGATTTTCCGGACTTTCCCGGCGTCAAGAGGCAGCACACCGTCGTTTTTCAGCAGTACCAAAGATTCCCGCGCCGACTGCCGGGTGACTTCCAACCCCCTGCTATCATAAAACACCGCCCGCAGCTGTTCATCCTCCATGGCAAAGGGATGCTCAAACAGTCCCATGCGGAATTTTGCCGTCAGTACCCGCAGCACCGCCCGGTCCAGCAAGCGCATATCCGCCTCGCCGTTGGCAAACAGGTCCCGCAGTTCCTTCCCGTATCCGGCGGGGCTGGGCATTTCCACATCCATCCCCGCCCGCAATGCCAGCAGCCCGGTCTCCGCCATGGTCTCACCGATATGCTGTACCGTATGGCTGTTCCCGATGCCGCCGTAGTCGCTGATGCAGAGACCGTCAAACCCCATCTCCTCCCGCAGCAGCCCCGTCAGCAGCTTCTCCGACACGGAGGCCGGCTCCCCGTCGATGGAGCAGTAGCAGGGCATGATCCCCCGCAGCCCGGCCTGAATGGCGGCCTGGAAGGGCTTGCCGTAGACCTCCCGCAGCAGCCGCTCAGGCGTATCGCTGTGGGTCCCGTGGATGCCGCCCTGGGAGTTGTGGAAGGCCAGGAAGTGCTTGGCCACGCTCTCCGGCGCTCTGCCACCGATGCGGGTATTCTGCACCCCTTTGACGTAGGCCGCGCCCATGGCAGCGGCTAAAGCCGGGTCTTCGCCGTAGGTCTCCCCCTGCCGTCCCATGCGGGAATCCCGAGAAATATCCAGCACGGGGGCCAAAATGTGGGTGATCCCGCAGGCGGCCTCCTGTTCGGCCACGACCGCGCCGATCTCCTCCTCCAGTTCCGGATGGAACCCCGCGCCCCGCGCGATGCCGGAGGGCAAACTGACCGCCGCCTGAATGAACGGGCCGCAGAGTCCCTCCATATGAAAAATCGCCGGGATATGGTGGGGACTGTTCTCCATGACCACCTTCTGCACTGTCCTCTGCCAGTCCGCGGCGGCCTCCAGCGTCTCCAGCCGCCGCATCTCCAGTGTGCTGACCTCCCCGATGCCGAAGGGCGTCTGCGTGGAGAGCCAATCCATATCCTGATAGGTCTTGTCAAAGGGAAACACGCAGTTCACCTGCGCCATTTTCTCATCCAGGGTCAGCTCCTGAAGAAGCAACTCCGCCCGCTCCTCCGGGGCAAGCCCCGTATCATGCCAACTGTTCAAACTCATATTTTCCACTCCTCACTGTTTTTCGCTCCCCATTGGGCATGACAACTTCGCAGGTGGTGTTCATCGGCACCGTAACGCAGAGGTGGAATGTTTCCTCCCGACGCTCCCAGCGCACCCGGATGATACCAAAGGGACAACGGTGTTCGCACTCCGCAAATTGCAGATCTCCGCCTGGAATAGGCTTGACCTGGAACCTCCGATACCCGGCCTCCAGCGCCTCTAACCCGCAGATGCGGCGGTAGAAGAAATCCCCCACCGCGCCATAGGCGTAGTGGTTCAGCGATGCCTCCTTGATGGAGCCGTCCTCCTGCACAGCACCCCACTGCTCCCACATAGTGGTAGCTCCGTGCCGAACCTGATATAGCCAGGACGGATCGGTGTCCTGCAAAAGCAGGCGGTACGCCTCCGCCCCAAATCCGTTGTCCGCCAGAGCAAACAGGATGTAAGGCGTGGCCGTGAATCCGGTGTTGAGATGGACGCCATTCTCCTCGATTAGCGCCCACAGCCGCTTCGCCATGACCCGGCACGTCTTCTCGTCCGCCAGCCGGAAGTACAGCGGCAGCACGTACCCGGTCTGGAACTCCTCCTTCAGCCGCCCGTCTTCCTCCAGAAACACCTTCCGGAACGCCTCGCCGATCTTGTCCGCCAGGACTGCGTAATGTTTGCTGTCCTTCTCTTTCCCGAGGACCCCGGCGATCTCGCTCATGCGGCTGCAGGAGTTGGCATAGTAAGCCGTCCCCACCCAGGGGCCTTTTTTGAGCCAGTCCGGTACGCTGCCGTAGGGAGCGCACCAGTCGCCGAACTGGAACATGAGCTGGAAGATATAGGGAGACCTGTACTTGGGGAAACTCAGCGCCGCCCACCGCCGCACGTCCGCCAGATATTTCTTCATAACGGGGTATTGCCGCCGTAAAATGCCCGTGTCACCCGTGGACCGGTACAGTGTATAGGGGACCAGGATGCAACTGTCGCCCCAACAGGAGGTGGTGATGGAGGGCGTGACGCCCCTGCGGCTGGGGATGACGAAGGGGATGCTGCCGGTTATCCCCTGCTCGCTTTTCATGTCCAGCAGCCACTTGTCCAAAAAGCGGCCCATGTCGAAGTTGAAGCAGGCCGTGGAGGCAAAGAGAGCGATGTCCCCCGTCCAGCCCTGCCGCTCGTCCCGCTGGGGACAGTCGGTGGGAATGTCCACGAAGTTGTCCTTCCCGCTCCAGACCAGATTGCTTTGCAGTTGGTTCAGATCCTCGTTGGAGCATCGGAAACTCCCGATAGGCTCTACATCAGAGTAGACCGCTATTGCTCTGATTTCCAAATCTTTCTGGTCGATGCCGGTGATCCCCACATACCGGAAGCCCATATAGGTGAGGCGGGGTGAATACTCCTGCTCCCCGTCCCGGCAGACATAGGTGACGGTTTGTTTGGCGGAGCGGAGATTCTGCATATACAGCTCCCCGTTTTCCAGCGCCTCGGCGTGACGGAATACGATCTCCTGTCCCGCTGTGCCGGTCAGCTTTACGGAGATGACCCCCACGATATTCTGACCGAAATCACAGATCAGTTCCCCAGAGGGCGCACGGCTCCACGCCACAGGCTCCAGCACCTCGTGGGCCGTGACCGGCTCCCCATACCGGGCACGGATAGCCGGACGCACCTTCAGCTTCTCTTCCGCCGCAGACCGCCAGACGGTGGCAGCGGGGTCCCAGTCAGCACAGTAGACCTCGCCGTCGTAGAAGTCCGCGAACCGCCAGGGGCTGTCCTCCGTGACCTCAAAACGTTCATCCGTGCCGATGACCTCCGTGCTGCCGTCCTCGTATTGCAGGCGTAGCTCCGCAAGAAGCGCCTGCCGCTGGGCGCTCCGCTGGGAGACGCTCTGGTTGGTATTCGCAACATTGGTCGTCCGGCCCACGGCCCAGCCTCCGGCCACCACGGCGGTGAAAACATGCTCCCCCGGCTGCAAATCATGCACCTCATAGCACCCGTATTGCAGATGGGCGCGGTAGTCCGTGAAGCCCGGCGCGAAATAGTCCCGGTTGATCCGCTCCCCATCCAGTATCAGGTCATAGATACCCATGGCCGTCGCCAGGACCCGGAACCGCTTCATGGGCTTGCTCACTGTGAACTTCCGGCGGAACAGCATGGGGACCGGCGAATTGGGGCTTTCAAAGCGATACCCCGCGTCGCTGATCCACTTCCCCGCCCAGGGAAGTTCCAGCCGCCCGGTCTGGAACAGCCGCTCCGCTACGGCCTCCTCCCCAGCGTCGTCCTGGGCGGTGATACGCACGGAGTAGGTCTGAAATGGCTCCAGCGCGGGGCCCGCGTACTGGATATTGAGCTGATCCCGGACTTCCTTTTTCCATCCGTTTACCTCGATAGAGGCCGACCGGAGAGCCGCAGCTCTCCGGTCGCTGGTCATGGAAAAGGAAAATCTCGGACGCGCCCGGTCAGTGATGACGGCGGCATCGCCGTCCCCTTGATTTTCAATGCGGATCTCATTGATCGTCAGCATCTTGATTTTCCTCCAATCAATTATTTAACGCCTTGCCTTGCGCGCGGCAACTTCCTCCCGCATCTTCGGCAGCTTCTCCTCCAGGTCGAACCCACGGAAGATGAAGAACATCAGCACATTGATGACCACCGGCAGGAAGTTGGAGAAGCCGTAGATGGAATACCGCATGGAGGTGGACGCCACAGTCAGTTCCGGGTTATAGGAGCCGATCATCAGAAACGCGCTGAGCAGCAGGGAACCCAAGCCGCTCCCCACCTTGTTGCCGAAACCGATAGCGCCGCCGGACATGGCGACCAGCTTCTTATCATACTTCCACTCGTTGTAATCCACGGCCATTGCCACCAGCACGCCGTAGAGGCACATGAGAGGAATCTGCACGAAGCTGCCGATCAGGCTGGTCACGACATACATCGTAAAGTTCGCCGGGGCAAAGCAGCGGACGCCCGCCGCGATGGCCGCACCCAGGCAGCCGAAGGAGACCGTCCTGGTGACGCCCAGCTTGGCAATAATGGGCTTGGAAAGAACGAAGCCGATGACGGTAGCCAGCATCCCCGCCGCGCCGATGAGTCCGACCAGGTTATCGTTTCCGAAGATCCACTTGCAGTAGTATGTACCGGCGGAACCGGCGATAGCGTTGGTGATAGCGGTGATCAGGTTGAACAGCAGCACGATGACCCAATATTTGTTCCGGAACAGCATCCCCATAGCGGGGCCGAAGGGAACGGGTTCCTCCTCCTGCTCTGCGGTCGCGCCGCTCGCACTCTCCTCCTCCCGGGTAAAGGGAGCGTTATGTCCCTTGAGCCAGCAGATCAGGAACAGGAGCAGGACGGCCGCACCCAGGATCACACCGTACTTGATCCACGCGCTCTGAGTACCGCCCAGCATATTGGTGACCGGGATAGTCAGGATAGCGATGAGCATCCCGGCCCCGTAGTTGCCCACGGCCCGGAACACACCCATGCTGCCCCGTTCACTCTGGCTCTTGGTGCGTACCACCATGACGGCGGAGAATGGGGTGGCGATCATGGTGTAGATCACGGCAGTCAGCAGCAGATTGGTGATCAGGGCATACGCCACCTGTACGCCGCTGGCCGCGCCCGCAGGAAGCATGAACATCATCGCCACGATGGCCGCCGCCGGGACTGCCAGGGTGATGATCCAGCGGTAATACTTTTTGTTGCCGCCTCTGGAGTGGTCGATAACATTGCCGAAGATCACGTCAGTGAATGCGTCCACCACCTTGGCAATGGCCATCACCACGCCCACCGCGCCAACGGACATCCCCACCTTGTCTGTGTAGAAGTAGTTCATCTGGCCCACCAGATTCGCCATGATGCCCAGGGCCAGCTGGCCGCTCATATCCGCCAGATAGTCCCCCGTTCTCATCGTGCGTACCGCGCCGTCCTTGTCATAACGCACAGCCTGTTCCTGTTTCGCCATGTTTTCTTCCTCCCTGTATGTTTTGTAGGGGCATGTCCCCGTGTTGTGAGTTTATTGTATTGTTTTTTGCGGTTTTGATATTGTACAATCCTGCTCAAAATTGTAAGATAGGCTCAGATTTTACAGTTCCACCTCCACCAGATGCCGCTTACCGTCCCGGAAGTCCGGCACAAGGTCTCCTATTATCGCTTTACCATCCACCGTCAGGCGGAAACCGCCCTGCCCGGTGCGGTGATAGACGATCTGATACTCCGCTCCACGGAACCGGCGGGTCATCTCCGCCTCCTGCCATTCGCCGGGGAACGCCGGGCGGATACGCAGGCCAGCATAGTCCCGCTGTACCCCCAATATGCCCTCGTACAGCCCCCGCAGCGCCCAGGCCGAGGTCCCTGTGGTCCAGGATTGGTAGGAACGGCCATAGTATTTGGGATGGGTGGCGTAGCAGTTGGTGAACACGTAGGGCTCCGCACCGGACTGGGCGGAGGGGTTTTTTCCGCTATCCGGCATGATCTTCTTCAGCGTCTCCAGCGCCTTGTCCCCCCGGCCCAGCTTGCAGTCCATCAGGATTTTGAACGCGCTGGCGTGGCAGTACACCCCGCCGTTTTCAAACAGTCCCGGCAGCATCCCGGACATCCGGCCCACCATGGGGTCATAACCGTTGTACGGCGGGTCGTTCAGCGGGAAGCCGAAGTCCCGCTCCATGCCGTCCACCGCCTCCAGCAGCGCCGGGAGGCGGTCCGGTTCCACCACGTCCCCCAGCACGGCCCACGTCTGGGCATTGAGATAGATTTTGCTGCCGCTGCTGTCCTTGGAACCGATATTTTCCGTCGGCGCAAGAGCCCGGGCGTACCATCCGCCGTCCCATGCACTGCGGTTGATGGCGGCTTTCATTTCGTCAAACGCTTCCTGCAAAAAGGCAGCGTAATCGCTGTCCCCCAGCCAAAGCATCATCTCCCGCAGTTCCCGCAGAGCGAGGCAGAACTGCTCCGAGAGCATGACGGATTCCGCTTCTTCCTCTGGAGGAATGTTCAGCGCATCATTCCAGTCGGCGAAATAAATGCGCACCAGCCCGTTCCGCCCCCTGTCCTGCAAGAGCCGGTCCATGGCAGCTTTCACATGCTCCAGCACCGTGGCCTCCCCGCCGTCCTGCCATTCGATGGGCAGAGAGAGGATGGAAGCGTCCCCCGTCTCCTTGACCAGCTGGCACACCGCCCAGATGATCCAGAAGGACTGGTCTGAATAGCGGGTATCGTCGTAGGGATACCAGGTCAGCACTGCGTGGCCGTCCCGGAACTGGTGGCGCAGGCACTCCAGGATCTCCTCCTTCGCCTTCTCCGGGCGATAATTGAGAAGCGCCACGGCAATTTGCAGGTTGTCCCGCACGCCTTTCTTACCCACAATGCAGAAATCCACCTGCTTTTTCACCCAGCTGTTCATGATGTGGTTCAGCTTCCGGTCCGGTGTGCGGACGCTGAGCGCCCCGTACTTCTCACGGTCCCGGGTCTCCGCCGCCCGCAGCGCCTTCTCCGCTGCCGCCTCCTGAGTGTACCGTTTGGCTGCCTCCCTGGCCTCTTCGATGCTCTCGCTGACGCCGAACACGAACCGCAGCGTCTTGACCTCTCCCGGCAGCAGCGTCAACTTGTGCTGAAGCACCGCGCCGGGAATAAACAGCGCCCCGTCGGAGTTGCCGCAGTTCTCCCCCCGCAGCAGCCGCCGGGGCCGCTGATACAGGGCGGTGGAGGAGGCGTCCGTCTCCGTGCGGGTGTTCATCGCGCCGAAAAAGGAGGTCAGGTCGCCGTCATAGGCAAACACCGGCTCGGATGCCGCCAAAAATCCCTGATAACGCTTATGAGGCGCGAAGGGGTGCGCGGATCGGCAGAAGATACCGTTCAACTCCCCGTCAAATTCCGTCTCCACGCAGCGGTACATCTCATAGTACCGCGGATGAGCGAACCCGTCCAGGGAAAAGCTCACCGCCGGGAACACACTGAGCAGCTTCGGCTCCTTTCCCCGGTTCTCCAGCGTCAGCGTCCACACCTCGCCGCAGAGTTCCGGCGGCACGAAGATTTTCCAGCTTGCCTCCACGTCCCCCTGCCGAGACTCCAGCTGGGTGCTGCTGATAGAGTGGGTGCAGCGGTAGTCCTCCACCGCCTCGCACAGTGGACCGCCGCCGATATTCCAGCACCGTCCGTTCTCCTCGTCCCGCAGGTAGACGTACCGGGCGGCGTCCCGGTTGAGCATACACATATCCGCTTTTTCGTTGATATAATAGCTGCGCCCGTGGCCCATCTGGGAGACCTGGGCGCAGTAGCCCAGGTCGTTCCAGAGGTAGTTGTACCAGTGCCGGGGCGTTTCCGGATCGTGGATGACCACCGAATCCCCGTCCTTGGAAAATTCATAGACGGCCTTTCCAAGAGGCCCATTTTCTTTTATCACGGGAACCTCCTCAACCAATAGTCAGGTGGTACTGCACCCCCGGCAGATCGCCCTTCATGGCAAACCGGATGCCGCCGTCACACTTTTCTCCGGCAATCACGCCGATCTCACGACCTACCGGATCGAGTGCGGTCAGCCTTGCGTTTTCCGCCTTGACGGTGAGACTGCCTTCCAGTGTCTCGGCGTAGAGTTTCCCGTCCATCCGTACCATGGTGAAGTTCATGCCGGGCATCAGCTCCGGGCCGGGGTTGTAGCTGGCCTCGTCCGTGCCGGTGGTTCCCGTGGCGATCAAGAGGAACTCCTTTGCATCCTCCAGGGAATCCGTCCCCAATGGCAGCAGCGCCAGACTGATCCGCTCATTACCGGCCTGCACCGTCACCTTGCCGGAAAGTCTGATCTCCGCCTCCGGCGTGCCGCTGAAATAGCCGCAGCCGGGAGTGTTGACCTTAAACCGGGCGTGACCGGGGTCAAATACGATCTCCCCCGTGTCAGAGACCAGCTTTCCATCCACATATCCGGTCCCCTCGTCCAACACGCCCCACTCCTTCATGGCGGCGTCCATGAGGGCAGCAAAATTGCGGTAATCTCCGTTCTGCGCGGCCTCGGCAATGTTATCGAACACCAGCGCCCGCTCACTCAAATGCACCCCAGCCTGCACTTCCCGTCCGCCCTGGGCGGCGCGGGCAAGGCGGTTGGCATCCGGATACCGCCGCATGGCATCCCGGCAGGGTGACCAGGCGTAGTACACGCCGTGCTTCGCGTCCCGCAGGTCCGCCCCGTTGAGGAAGCCCGCGTTCACCGCAACATCCGCATCCCCCTGGTACCGCTCTCCGCCGTTCAGGAACACGTTGCGCATGGCCGTCATGTAGGGGAACACGCACATAGGCATAGCGTGGAAATTGGGCAGGGTCTTCCAATCGTTCTGGGTGTAGACCACATCCACCCGGTTCTTCGCCGTGGACACCAGCCCTTTGAGGAACACGCTGGCCATGAAGCCCCACTGACAGATCACGGCAGGGTCGTTGTAGGCGTCGAAGATATTCTTGATCTCATCCGCAGGCTGATCGTCCGCCTTTTCGGAGGTATGGTAGTTGTAGAGGATCAACCCATCCCAATCGTTCAGGCAGGCGTAGGCCACCGTATGGACATAGGCGGTGGAGTGGAAGGGATGCAGGCCGTACTCGTTCCACTCGCTGAGCATGAAGGGCTTGCCCTTCACGATAGCAACCGATGCCAAACTCAGCAGGGAGGTCCCCATAGACCCCACACCCTGCTGCATAGTCAGCGGGTTGGTGGAAACATACTCCGTGGGGCCGTAGACCATGTAGGTATCGTTCTGCACCGGCAGGATGGGATGGTTGAAGTAGGTGTTGTTCTCCATCAGGTCGCCGTCGTTGTGTCCATAGACGTCCGCCGCCCCGGCCATCAGGTTGCTGGCCACGATGGGGACCTTCACTCCCAGGGACACCAGATAGTCCTTCATATCCTGATAGAACCGGCGGTTCATCAGCACGCCGAACTCCATAAAGTCTGCGTACCGGGCCGGACCCTCGGCGGCGTCCCACGCTCCCAGCGGCTCGTTGACGGACTGATAGAAGCCGCCCTCGATGCCCCGGACTGTGCCGCTGGCCGGGTCCTCCTCCTCGCCCAGACTGCATACGCCGTCCAGCGTCCACGCCTCCTTCAGATGCTCCCGGGTGTGGTACTTCATCAACAGGTAGTCCCCAAACCGGCGCTGCACCTCGTCCTTGTACGGCTTCATCTCCTCGCCCTGGTCGGCACCCATGTTGCCCTTAATGGCGGATTCCTCGTTGTTCATCTGCACCGTTATGACCGCCGGGTCATCCACCAGCGCAAGTCCGGTGTATGGGTTCACGTGGCAAAGCAGCTCCCTCGCGTACTCCTTTTGCAGCTCGATGAGCCGCTGGTTATACATGGGATACCGCTTCATGCAGGAGGCCACCGATCCGGGATACTCCAGACCGTCCTCCTCCAGAAAAGTCCGGGCCACGATCAGGTCGATATGTAAATAGATGCCCTTCTCCTTGAGCTTTGCCACCAGGTAGTCAAAGCGGTCCAGGCCCTCCGGGTTAAAAATCCGGCTGCTGCCCTTCTCATAGTCCAGCAGGGGCGCCTCCCGGCAGCTGGTCCAGCTTCCCGGCTCGTCCCCGATGATGTTGTCCGCCGCGTGGAGCCGGATCACGTTCACGCCCATGCTGGCGAACCGCTCCGCCAGCTTCTCCGCGTCCGCGTGGCTGGGCGTATTGGAGCGGGAGGCGATGTTGAAGCCCAGGAACCGGGCACGCTTCCCGTCCTCGAAGTACAGATGCCCGTCCTTCACCCGGACGAAGCCGTGGCCTCCCGCCGGAGCCTCCAGCAGATGGGAGAAATTCAGGACTCCCTGGTTGGGTTCTACTTTGTCGATGCGAATGTGCTGTTTCATAGTGTGTCCTCCTTTTGGCAAGCTGTTTTGGATCTCTTGCCCTTACTGTAGCAGAAAGCCTCACCACGATATTGCAATATCGTGCTTAATATTGTAAAATACCATCTAAGATATGCTAGAGTAAGGAGCGCCAATTATGGATTATATCGCTTTCTGTAAGCATTTTTTCGCCGCCACAGGTATCCCCACCGCACTCTATTTTGAAGGGCACATCGTCTACTCCGCATTGGCGGAGGTCCTGTCTTTCCAGCCTCTGGATGCCTGGACGATCTATACGCCCTCCCGGAACCCGGAATTTAGCTGCATCAACCCTAATCTGGAGTACGGCCATGTGCGTATTGAGGGGACCGGCTATGATCTGTTCATCGGCCCTCTGTTTACCGTACCCGTCACGGAGGAGCTTGTCCGGGAATTTCTGGAGGACAGCAAAACGCCTCCCGAATACCGGGAGGCGTCTGCGGAGCTGCTGCATGGCATCCCCTCCGGGAGCCATCCGCAGTTCATACGATATTTGAGCTTCCTGCACCTGTGTCTCAACCACAAGGAAGCTGATACGGAGAATTTCTTCGCTGAAAAAAGCGAGAGTTCAGACGAGCGCAGCGCCCGCGCCCTGCACACCGCCATTGAGGCCAAAGAAAACGAGAGCCTGCAAAATTCCTATGATTTTGAGCGGAAGTTATACCGATTGATCCAATTGGGAGATACCGGACGCCTGAAGACATTTCTGGAAAAAACGCGAGAATTTCCCAGAGAGGGAAAGATGGCCCGCACACCACTTCGGCAGGTAAAAAATATTTTGATCGGCGTGGCGGAAAAGGCGGGTCTGTTGGGAGCGATCCCTGGCGGCGTAGATGTGGAGCGGGTCTATCAGCTGATCAACCTCTACATCCTGGAATGCGAACAGATGCAGACCATCGACGAGGTGCGGCGGCTGCAATATATCATGCTGATGGATTTCTGCCAGCGAGCCGGAGCATCCAAGCTGCCCAAGGGCGTCTCTGCGGAGATCAACCGCTGTATGAATTACATCCAGAGCCATACGAATGGGTCTATCACGGTGGACGACGTGGCCGCTCAGATCCACCGCAGCAGTTCATACCTGGCCCGCCGGTTCAAGGCGGAAACCGGAATGAGCGTTGGCGATTACATTACAAAGTGTAAGCTGGAGGAAGCCTGCGACCTTCTGATCTACGGTGAGCGCAGCCTGGCGGAAATCAGCGCCTACCTGGGCTACTCCAGCCAGTCGTATTTCCAGAATGTGTTCAAGAAGCAGTACAGCATCACCCCGATGCAGTATCGGAAGAAGAACCGGCGATAGCCGAAGCCATTTTCTTCCTGTTGGGCATACTCCCCTCCAGCCAGTCCACCAGTCCCTCTAGGGACAGTTCGCCCTCCCGTCCAGCGTCGCAGGCGTTGACGCCCTCGGACACCTCATCGCTGCGCATCTGCTTCCCAGGAGATCAAACTGCTGGCGCTTGTCCTCGGAGATGGAGCAGTGCCAAGGCTGAGGTTTGATGGGTGGGCCCTCACAGCACCATTTTCGTCATGGATTTTCAACTCTTTGAAAGTCCAAATTTGTATCAATATATTTGCCAATCATTCACCTTTTCTATTTGGTATGTTCCTTTTCCAATTTTCTTTACCATACCCTTAGATTGAAAGCCATTCATGATGCGTTGCAACTGTCTTTCGGAGCAGTGCAGCTGAAATGCGTTTTTCTCCACCCCCTTCAAGGTCCCGTTTTCACACTTGAACTGCATATAGTTCCAGACCCTTTCAGAAAGCGAAGAGGACACAGCGTCGTACATGGTAGCTGTCAATAACTTGTCAGACATATTCCGGCAGATCAATCGGAGAAACTGATTATTCGCCAAAAGGTTCTCTTCATTTCCGGCTACTGAGAAAGTCAGACACAGCACGTCGCCGCCTGCGCAAAAACGGTTGCGTCATTCGGTTCAAACAGCGCCATTTCTCCGAGGCAGTATGCCGCGCCCCCCTGTGCCAGAGAATATTTGCTGCCATCATCACGGACATAATAGATGGAGAGTTCCCCTTGGCAAACAATTTGAAACAGCGTCTGCTGCCCCCACGGCGCGGATATAAATTCCCCGGCTTCATACGCCGCAAGAAAAAGCGGAATGTTCAGTTCCTCAAGAAGTGAGCGGTAGGGACTGGCTGCCACCATATCGGCAACTCTTTTTTTCTCAGTAATTCGCTTCATAGATGCCTCTAACAAGACATATGTCCAATTTTACTCTCCCATTATAGCTTATCATACTACTGCTATCAGGAGGAATGACGGAGGCATTTATGACTGTATTTGAAGGGAAAAACATCGGAAAGGCAATTCTGCGTTTGGGGTTTCCTGCGATGCTGACGCAGCTTACAACCCTGATATACAATACCGCAGACACCTACTTTGTGTCCTTGACCAAAAACACGGACAAAATTGCGGCGGTTACCCTGAGTACGCCGATTCTTCTGATTATCACGTCCATTGCCTGCATCTTCGGCATGGGGGGAAGCAGTGTAATCGCCCGTCTGCTGGGCGAAGACAACAAAGAGGACAGCCGTCTGTGTTTTCAGTTCTCGACTTGGGCGATCTTGACGTTAGGAGTGATCGTTACCGTTCTCGGGATGCTCTGCGTTTCACCCATTGCCCGGGCCATCGGTACGGACGAAAGAACTTTTCTTATACCTGCGACTATCTGCGCTATATTTTCCTTGGTGCGCCGTTTATTAGGCTCTCCAACGGATATGCCCACCTGTTCCGCTCGGCCGCACTCATTCGTGAGGCCACTGTGGGCGTCATCATTGGCAATGTCTTGAATATTGCCTTGGATTGGCTGTTCATTGTCCCTTGGGGTATGGGAACTGCGGGCGCTGCATTGGCGACCTCATTAGGCTATGTCGCGTCCACGGGTTATTATCTCTGGTGCGTCTTTTCTCAGAAACACAAGGGCAATGATACCGTCTCTGTTTCTCTCAAATTCTCCTTAGCGGTCACTTTTTCTCCCGCGCCCCGGGTAGACGACCCTGCGGAGGAGGGGGGGAGAGCATCGGACGGGACGGAGAACTGATGAATTATCTCTCCGCTATGCCTGCCTACCCGCTGCGAAATTTTTTGCAGATCCTTTGCACGGTCAACTGCTTTCTGAACGACGAAAAGCTGGATGTGGGCGGTCTGTTCCTGGGGGAGGAGCCCCTGCCGCCGGTCAGCATCCCATCAGGGGAGCCCGCAGGAGAGCAAAACATCCACAATACCTTCGAGCTGGAAGAACTGATGCTCTCTCATGTGGAGTTCGGCCGGACGGAAGAACTCCAGGCGCTCTTCCGGCGTCCGGTCGAAGGACGGGCGGGGACGCTGACCTCGGATACACTGCGCCAGGAGAAAAACCTGCTGATCTGTTCCGCCACGCTGGTCACCCGGGCGGCCATTCGCGGTGGGCTAGCGAGGGAGACAGCCTTCGCCCTCAGCGACGTCTACATCCAGAAAGCGGAGCTGCTGGAGGACTGTGCCGCGCTGCCCCGTCTAAGCGCCCAAATGGTGCTGGACTTCACCCGGCGGGTCAAGGCAGCAAAATGCGGCGCGCACAGCTCCAAGCCGGTACGCGCCGCACGGGACTATATTCTGGAACACATCAGCTGGGGCGAGGGGACCGCCGTCCTGCAAAAGGGAATCAATCTGTGTCTGGAGTGTGTGGGCATTGGATAGGAACAAGAAGCTCTGGAAGATCCAGCTGGGGGCCGCCATCGCCGCCAATCCCTCTTTCTTGGATTTCTTCCAACCTTTTTTGAAACCCAAAGAGACAGGACTGGCAGTCAGTCCTGTCTCTGCTGTTTCTTTTATTTCACGCCGAAGTGCTGGAAAAGAATTTTTTCAGCCTCAGCGTTCCACAGCCCATGATGGGCATCGCAGCTGTCGGCCAGTCTGGCAAACAGGGGGTCGGTCTTCCCTTTTTCCCGGAAATCCGCGATGGCGGTGAGAGGCAGATCGAATTGGGTATAGGTCAGCTTCTTTCCACCGGGAATCTTGGGCAGATTGGCGGTGGTTTCTGCGATGGAGTCAATGCCGCCAATGTGGGTGACCATCACCGCCGGGCGGATTTTCCCCTGGGCAGCCAGACGGATGGACTCTTTCAGGTCGTCGGTGTTGCCGCCGGTAGTGCCCATGATGTGGGTGGAGGTATAGTGGCAGTTGTAGAGGTTGATCTCAGCAGAGAACTGATTGTCCGTGGGACCGGCGAAAAAGTTCATGCACCCGTCGAAGCCCAGCAGCTTGTCTGCCAGCTCTGCTAGGGGCCGGATGGGCGCATAGACGAAAATGTCGTCGTATCCCTTCCCGCCGGTCAGGTCCATGAGGGCGGCGAACTGGTCGGCGCACTCGTTGGGGTTGATATAAACCAGCTTGATACCGTGCTGCGCGGCCAGCTCCTCGGGGATCAGCTGCCGGGCCCGGGCGATGCGGTCGTTGGACACGTCGGTGACCACCAACATGGCCGGTTTCTTCTCCAGGGTCATGGGGTACTCGATGGCTCCCAGGCCCATAGGCCCGCAGCCGCCCATAATGAGGACGCTGCCGCCCTCCTTCACGCCGATGGAGTGCTCGTGGTTGACCTTATTGGTGTGGTAATTGCCGTAGTA
Organism: uncultured Oscillospiraceae bacterium; assembly: GCA_910588045.1. Taxonomy (GTDB): domain Bacteria; phylum Bacillota; class Clostridia; order Oscillospirales; family Oscillospiraceae; genus Pelethomonas. Next base: position 51,026 of record CAJUPS010000004.1, read on the forward strand.
ACCGCCCACGATGCAGCTCATGGGCTCGCCCAGACTGGCCTCGAAGTAGCTCTCGCCGTCGTAGTGGAGCAGGCACCCCAGCTCCATCACCTCGTTGGGCATGATGCAGTAGGTGCACGCCCCGCCGCAGAACTGATAGGAGTACCCCGGAGAATCCAGACGTCCCTTATAGTTCAGAGCGGGCTGCTGCGCAAATTTCTCGCCGGGCGTGAACTCATTCTGCCACTTCTTTCCCACCTTCACAATATCTCCGGCAAATTCGTGGCCGATGATCACCGGATGAACATCCACGTCCTGGGGGCAGCGCTTGTGGGCCTTGCCCTGGACCAGCAGCTTGTAGGTGGACATGCAGATGCTGTCGCTCATGACCCGGACCAGGATCTCGTCGTCCTTGATCTCGGGAAGCTCAAATTCCTCCAGGCGAAGGTCGTTCGCCCCATAAAGGCGTACTGCTTTGGTTTTCATTGAAATCTCTCCTTTTCCACGGTCATTCCAGACCGTTCAGTTTTCGATACAGGTTTTCGACGTCAGCAGCGGCGACCACTGCGTCGGTGTCTTCGTCGGTGGAGGCGATCGCTACGATACGGCCCAGCACTTCCAGGTGCTCCTCGCCTTTTGCTGCGATGCCCACCACCAGCTTCACCTTGTCCCCGTTCCAGTCGATCCCCTCCGGATAGGTCATGACCACCACGCCGGTGCGCTTGATAAGGGGCTTGACATCATTGGTGCCGTGGGGAATGGCCACATGACTGCCGATGGCCACGGAAAAGCTCTTCTCCCGGTCCAGCATCCCCTGGATATATGCCTCGTCCACATAGCCGCTCCGGACCATCAGCTCGCCGCACTTGCGGATGGCCTCCTCCGGCGTGACGCTGGCACAGCCAAGGAGGATGTTTTTCTTTTCCAGCAGGATGGGTCTTCCATCGGCGGCGGGCGCGGGTGCCTCCTCTGCGGCTTCCGTAGCAGGCGCGGTACTGCCCTTCTGCGCCTGGAGCAATTCCGCCACCAGCGCATCATATTCCGGCGCGCCCATGAAGTTCTGGATGGGGACGATCCGGGCCTGAGGAGCCCGCTGGGCGGCGCGGCCGGACAGTTCGTGGTGGGTAACCACGATCTGACAGTCCCCGGGGATCTCGGAGACGGGGTGGTGGATGACCTCAATGCCGGTGATGCCCGCATCCTTGAGCTTATTGCGCAGCATGGTGGCGCCCATGGCGGAGGACCCCATGCCTGCGTCACAGGCAAAGACGATCTTCCTCACCTCTCCGGCCCTGACCGCCGCGCCGGTGGAGACGGGGACGGCCTGGCCCTTGCTTGCTGCTTTGCTGGCGGCTACCTGCTGCCGGGCGGCCTCCAGGTCGCCCTCCTTGCCGAATGCTTTCAGCAGTACCACCGCCAGTGCAAAACTGACGGCCGCCGCCACGGCGATCCCCAGGATATTGGCAAGGTACGCATCCTTCGGGGTCATCAGCATCTCGGCAATGATGCTGCCGGGGGATGCCGCGCCCTTCAGTCCGCCGCCCAGCAGGGACAGCACCAGAATCCCCGCCGCGTTGCCCGCCATGGGCGCCAGGATCAGGATGGGATTCATCAGCACGTAGGGGAAGTACAGCTCATGGATGCCGCCGACGAACTGGATAAAAGCGGCTCCGGCGGCGGAGGAGCGGGCAGAGCCCTTACCGGCCACACAGTAGGCCAGCAGCAGTCCCAATCCGGGACCGGGGTTGGATTCGATCATGAACAGGATGGACTTGCCCGCCTCCATGGCCTCCTGGGCCCCGATGGGGGTGAAGACGCCGTGGTTGATGGCGTTGTTGAGAAACAGCACCTTGGCCGGTTCCACCAGCACGGCGGTGATGGGCAGCAGACGGTGGCTCACCAGCCACTCCACGCCGTTTCCCAACCAGCCGGTGAGGGTGGTGCACACCGGACCGATGAGGAACATACAGACAATGGACAGGATGCCGCCGATGATGCCCACGGAGAAATTATTGACCAGCATCTCGAAACCGGCGGGAATCCGGGGTTGGGCAAACCCGTCAAACCTCTTGATACACCAGCCCCCCAGGGGACCGGCGATCATCGCGCCGATAAACATGGGGATCTCCGCGCCTACGATGACGCCCAGGGTGGCAATGGCCCCGGCCACGGCGCCCTTTGCGCCTCCCACCGCCTTGCCGCCCGTATAACCGATCAGCAGCGGCAGCAGGTATTTGAGCATGGGGTCCACCATGGAGGCGATGGCCGCGTTGGGGAACCAGCCATCGGCGATAAACAGGGCCGCGATGAATCCCCAGGCGATGAAGGCCCCGATGTTGGGCATGACCATGCCGCTGAGGAAGCGCCCGAATTTTTGGATGCGTTCTTTCACGAAAACTCTCCTTTCAGATGTACGGGGGCGGGTTTGCCGCGCCCCCTCCGGCGCGGGAACGGGGCGCGCGCTACTTGGTGACGGATGCCTTCAGGTATCCTGCCACGCCGGAGACTGTGGACAGGCCCAGGGCCTCCTCGGTGATGCGGCAGAAATCTTTTTCGTGCCAGCGGTGGATCTGGGCGCGGGTGGCCAATACGGAGGCGGCGCTGACGGAAAACTCATCCAGGCCCCAGCACATGAGCAGGGGGATGAGCCCCGGGTCGGCGGCCGCCTCGCCGCACATGCCCACGGGGATGCCCGCCCGCTTTCCGGCGGAGATCACGTTCCGGATGGAGCGCAGGACGGCGGGCTGGAAGGGCGTGTACAGCTTCTCCACCTTGGCGTTGCCCCGGTCCACGGCCATGGTGTACTGGGTCAGGTCGTTGGTGCCGATGGAGAAGAAGTCGCACTCCTTGGCCAGCAGGTCGGCGATGAGGGCGGCGGCGGGCGTCTCGATCATGACGCCCAGGTCAATCTCCTTGTCAAAGGGGATGCTGGCCTCGGCCAGCTCCTTCTTGCACTGCTCCAGCAGCTCCCGTGCGGAGCGCACCTCCTCCACGCATGTGACCAGGGGGAGCATGATCTTGATGTTCTTCTCCTCCGCCCCGGCCCGAAGCAGGGCGCGGAGCTGGACCTTGAACAACTCCGGGCGGCTCAGGCAGTACCGGATGGCCCGGTGGCCCAGGAAGGGGTTCTCCTCCTGCTCCAACCCCAGGTAGTCGATGGCCTTGTCGCCGCCCACATCCAGCGTGCGGATGATGACTTCCTTCCCCGCCATGGTCTTGGACACGGCGTGGTAGGCCTCGTACTGCACCGTCTCGTCGGGAAGGCTGGTGCGGTCCATGAAGAGAAATTCGGTGCGAAACAGGCCAATGCCCTCCGCGCCGGACTGCGCGGCGTCCTCCGCCTCGGATGCAGAGCCGATATTGGCGTACAGGTGGTAGTATTTGCCATCGGCGTCGGCGGTGGGCTTATCCCGGTAGATCTCCAGGGCGGCGATCTGCTCCTGATGATCCTTCTGCCGGGACAGATATTCGCCCCGGGTGCGGGCGTCGGGATTGAGGACCACGACGCCCTCGCTGCCGTCCACAATCAGTCCGTCTCCATCCTGGACCAGCTCCAGGGCCTTGGGGATGCTCAGGACGGCGGGCAGGCGGAGGGCCCGGGCCAGAATGGCGGAATGACTGGTGCGCCCGCCGGTCTCCGTGACGATGCCCGCCACATTCTCCTTGTTCAGCCCCACCGTCATGGAGGGGGTCAGGTCGCGGGCCACCAGGATGGTCCCGGCGGGCAGGGCGCTGAGATCGACGCCCGCGGTCCCCAGCAAAATGGACAGCAGACGGGTGCGGATGTCCCGCACGTCGGTGGCCCGCTGCCGCATGAGTTCGTCGTCCACGGCGGCGAACATGTCGGCATACATGCCCAGTATGCTGTCCGCCGCCGCCTCCGCGCAGGAGCCGCCATCGATGGCCTCCTGCATCTGGGAGAACATGAAGGGGTCAGCCAGCATGGTGATTTGTCCGGTGAGGATCTCGGCCTCCTTGGGACCGGCCTGCTCGCGGATGCGCACAGCCATAGCGGAGGTGCGCCGGTTGAACTCGTCGATGGCATCCTTCAGGCGGGCCTTTTCCGCCTCTTTGCCGGAGTAGGGAACGGCGGAGTAGTCCAGCTTCTCCTCCCGGATGCAGACGGCGCGGCCCAGGCCGACACCGGCAGAGGCGTTGATTCCTTTGAGAACCATGGCGCTCCCCCTTACAGGTCGCCCAGGCCGGACTCCACCAGCTTGATGGCGGCCTCCAGGGCCTCCGCCTCCTGGGGACCCTCGCAGCGGATCTCGATCTCTGCGCCCTGCTTGATGCAGGAGGCCATCAGCTGCATGATGCCCTTGCCGTTGATGGTCTTCTCTCCGAAGAGGATGGTGACGGCGCTGTCGTATTTGTTCATCTCGGCGACGAACACCTGGGCGGGGCGCATGTGCAGACCCTGGGGGTTGATGACCTTCGTTTTAGCGGATACCATAGTAAATACTCCCTTTCAAATATAGAATGATATGGATTGATACGGCCTCCGCAGCCGTTGGGTTCTCTGGAATAGGCTTGATGTATCGAATCAAAATCGCGCAGAATCAATCAAAAAGCGTCCAGCAGGGCCAGAATATCCTTTTCCTCCGCCAGACCGTCGGAGAAGGCGGTGGCGGACCCCGCAGCGGCGCCCATCCGGTGGGCCGCCGCGTAGTCCCCGGTCCGCAGCCATCCGGCCAGGAAACCGGCCACCATGGAGTCCCCCGCGCCCACAGAGTTGCGGACCTTGCCTTTCGGTACGCCCAGCCGGTGGCAGTTCCCGGCCTCGTCCAGCAGCAGAGAGCCGTCCCCCGCCATGGATACCAGCACGTTCCTGGCCCCCCGCTCCTGGAGCTGCCGGGCGCAGGCGGTGATCTCCTGGTCCGTCACGGGGGTCTGGCCGAAGATCTCACCCAACTCGTGGTTGTTGGGCTTAATGAGGAAGGGTCGGTAGGGGAGCACCGCGCACAGCAGCTCCCGGGTGGCGTCCACCACCGAGAGGATCCCCCGCCCCTCCAGCCGCTGGAGGATCCGTTGGTACACGTCGTCCGGCAGGGAGGCGGGGATGGAACCGGACAGGTCCAGAATGTCCCCGCTTTGCAGCTGGTCCAGCTTCCGGAACAGCTCCTCCAGAGCAGCGGCAGGAATGCCGGGTCCCTGGCCGTTGATCTCGGTCTCCTCCCCGGCCTTGATCTTCACGTTGATGCGGGTCAGCCCCTCCGACAGCCAGATGAAGTCGGTTCGGACGCCGCTCTTCCGCAGGCCCTTCTCCAGGGCCTGGCCCGTGAATCCGGCCAGGAAGCCCAGGGCGATGTTCTCGACCCCCAGGTGGCTGAGGACGGTGGAGACATTGATGCCCTTGCCGCCGAACTGAACCTCCTCCCGCTCCGTGCGGTTGATGCCGCCCGAGCGGAAGTCGGCCATCCGGACTACATAGTCCAGGGCGGGATTGAATGTAACGGTGTAAACCATGGCGCTATACCTCCTCGATGCTTGTATACTCCCGGTAACGCTGGTCCGGCAGACGGTCGGTGATGATGCTGGCGTCCTCCAGGGGGAACATCTCCGCCGCCGTGATCGTATCAAACTTGCTGGCGTCCGCCAGCACGTAGGCCTCTCGGGCCCGAAGGGCCGCCAGGGCCTTGACCGCCGCCTCCTCCGGGTCCGGCGTGGTGAAGCCTTGGCTGACGGCCACGCCGTTGGCCCCTAAAAATGCCTTTGTAAAATTGTAACGCTTCAGCGAGAGAAGCGCCTCCGTGCCCACCAGGGCCACCGTGCCCGGTTTCAGCATTCCCCCCAGTACATAGACCCGCAGTCCCCGACGGGTCAGTTTAGCGGCGCACTCGATGCTGCTGGTGACGAACAAGGCTTTTTGAACCTGGATGTAGTCCGCCATGAGCATCACGGTGGATCCGGCGTCCAGGTAGACCACGTCCTCGTCCGTGACCAGCCCGGCAGCATATCGGGCAATGCGCCGTTTTTCCTCCATGTTGAGCTGCTGCTTGGTCTCCATGTCCAGCTCTTCGCCCCGGAACTCCTCGCCGATAAGCACCGCGCCGCCGTGGACCTTGTTCAGCTTGCCCTGCCGGGCCAGCAGGGTCAGGTCCCGTCGGATGGTGGCTTCCGACGCGCCGGTCACTTCGCACAGATGTCCCACGCTGACCGCCCGCTGCTGTTCCAGCTCCGTCAGGATGGTTTCCATCCTCTGTTCTGCTAACATATTTTCTGACACCTCCTTTGAGTGATTGCATTTGATTGGTTTTGCTTACATTTGAATGATACAACTATTTTGAGCCGGTGTCAATCTTTTTCAATCAAATTCGCTCACAAATAATCAAACCCGAATTTGTGCAGAATCACGAAGATTTGAGGAAGTAGAACAGGAGGCGCAGGCATTCCAAACGGCCCACCGGGTTTCGCTATCCCGGTGGGCCGTAGTCTTTATCTTGCTTTTTTGCTCAGATTCAGCGGAGCTTCCTCGGTGGCAATCTCCGCTTTCATCGTGGCTGCCATTTTTGTCAGCGGAATTTGCAAAAGAAGCAGGAAAGTTTCCACAAAAAGAGGAGCAGAAATTTGTCTGATTTATTTGTTTACGAAACAATGTTTCTTCTCTATCATGAGAAACAACGCTGAGGAGACGCGTCAACAAGATGCCCGGAAAACATCTAACCAGAACCCGGAGAATGTTTGCCTTTTTATCCCCTTTTTCGCTGCACTTCAACTTTGCGGCCATTTTCCAATACCATACTTGACCGTGCACCGGGAATACTACAGAAAAAGAGGGGGTGAGCATGTGAGGGTTACCGTAGAAGAAATCGCCAAAATTGCGGGGGTCTCCAAGGCGACTGTCTCCCGGGTCTTGAATCACTCTGATACCGGCGTAAGCACCCAGACCAGGGAAAAAGTACAGCGCATTATTGATGAGATGCACTATTCGCCGGACCGCATAGGAATCCAGATGCAGTCAAAAAGTATTGGGCTGGTGGTTCCTGATATTACAAATCCCTTTTTCGCTGACATTGCCCGCGCTGTTGCAAACCAGGCCATCCATAACAATTATGTGGTCATTTTGATGAACACCGACTTTTCCGAGAAAAAAGAGTTGGAGTACATTTCCACTTTGATTGCCAAGAAGGTGGATGGGATTATCCTGATTCCCTCTGGGAGCGAGAGCAGGAAGGGGCACTTTGCTCCCAGGAAGTACGGGATTCCCTTGGTTCTGCTGGACCGAAAGCTGGACCGGTTGGATTCCTGTACCACCATCTGCTCTGACAACGAGTATGCTGCTTTCTGCTCCTGTGAGCTGCTCATCAAAAATGGCTCCCGAAGCATTGCCTTTATCTCGGGCCCCCTGCGCATATCCACTTCCAAGGAGCGTTTAGCGGGCTATAAATTGGCCCTGGGGCAGTATGGTATTCCTTTTGAACAGGATATGGTCAAAATCGGGGATTATACGGTGGAGAGCGGATACAATGCCGTGCTGTCACTGGAGAAGGAGGGAATCAACTATTCTGCCATCCTGGCGGCAAATGACATGATGGCGCTGGGAGCCTTACGGGCATTGAAAGAGTTTTCCTATAAAATTCCGGAGACGAAGGAAATCATCGGCTTTGACAACATCAACTTCTCTCAATACTGTGAACCTCCGCTTACCACCATCCAGCAGCCGACAGCAGAGATGGGGAAGAAGGCGACCGAGGCCCTTATCAATCTGATAAACGGAGAACCTGTGCCCAATTACAGGCGGTTACAGCCTAAGATGATCCTGCGAAAAACGACCAAATGAAGGGGGGATGCGCAGCGGAATAGAACCTGTCCACAAAATTGAATGGAGGTGTTCGATTGAAAAAAATTCTTGTGATCGGAAGTACCAACTTGGACTTTGTCATTCAGCTGGATGCGCTGCCGGTTCCCGGCGAGACGCTGCTGTGCAAATCGTTCGCACAGATTCCCGGCGGCAAGGGGGCAAACCAGGCATATGCCTGTGGAAGATTAGGCGGAGCACCCCGGTTCCTGAGCGCGGTTGGGACGGACAAATTTGGCGGTGGTATCATCGAGGGGCTGAAGCAGGTGGGAGTTGACTGCTCCTCCGTCTTCTTCAGCGAGGAGAAAAATACGGGAATGGCAATGATCTGCGTCGATGCAAGCGGCAGCAATTTGATTATTGTGATTCCGGGAGCGAATGAGCTGTGCACAAAGGCATATATCCAGTCGTTGGAATCGCTGCTGGAAGAGGCTGACATTGTGCTGGCACAGTTGGAAATCCCCTTAGATGGCGTATACTACATCATGAAGCGGGCGTATGAACGCGGGAAAATAACGATTCTCAACCCCGCCCCCGCACCGGAGGCGATCCCGGAAGATGTCTATCCCTGTCTCCATTATATCACGCCCAATGAGACGGAGCTGCAAAAGCTGACCGGCCACCCGATCTCAACGGTGGAGGATGCGTCCGTTGCCGCGAAGCTGCTGCTGGAAAAGGGCGTTTCAAATGTGATTGTTACACTGGGCGAAAAAGGAGCGCTCCTGAGAAACCGAGAGGGGGAAACGCTCTATGCAGCCCCGGAGGTCCCCGTGGTGGACACAACCGCCGCCGGAGATACCTTTAACGGCGCGGTTGCGGTCATGTTGGCAGAGGGAGTGGACATCGAACAGGCGGTTCCGTTTGCCAACGCCGCTGCGTCCCTGGCGGTTTCCAGAAGGGGGGCGCAGACCTCGGTGCCATCCCGTGCTGAGGTGGACAGCTACCTGAGAGAAGGAGGAAAACGGGCGTGAAAAAGGATAGAATTTTGAATGCAGAGCTGATGCGCCTGATCTCCTCCCTGGGACATACGCAGACGCTGGTGATTGGGGATGCTGGCTTACCGGTGCCCAAAGGCGTGCCATGTATCGACCTCTCCGTTGTACAAGGCGTACCCTCGTTTCGGGATCTGCTGGCGGCCGTCGCGGGAGAGCTGGTGGTGGAGTCGGCGGTCTATGCGGAGGAAGCGGATGAGAAGAATCCTGAGATTGTTTCTTTCATACGGAGAACTCTGCCGGACATCCCGCTGGCCGTCGTGCCCCATGAGAAGTTCAAGCAAATGACGAAGGATTCCATGGGGATTATCCGCACCGGCGAGTGTTCCGCCTATGCCAACATCATTCTCGTCGGAGGAGTCAATTTTTGAAAACAGGAGGTAAAGGCCATATGAAAGCGGCTGTTTTTGAGCGAGAGGGCGTTCTGACCATCAAAGAAGTGGAACGGCCTCAGATCAAGCGCCCGGATCAGGTGCTGATCGAGGTGGAGGCGTGCAGCATCTGCGGAACCGATGTCCATATCACGGCAGTTCCCGCCGGTTATGCCGCCACAAATGGGACGATCCTGGGACATGAGTTTTGCGGCTATATTGTGGAAAAGGGTGCCGACGTGCAGCACTTGGAGATTGGCGATCGGGTGGTGGTCAATCCCAACAATTACTGTGGTGTCTGCACATACTGCCGAAAAAATCTGCCCAACCAGTGCGAGCATATCGAGGCGCTGGGGATCGACTATGACGGAGCGTTCGCAAAATACTGCCTGGTCAGCGGGAAGGTCGCCTACCGGATTAGCAAGGAGCTTCCCGCCGAGGCAGCGGCCTGTGTCGAACCGCTGGCCTGTGCGGTAAACGGGCTCCACAAGGTGAATGTACAGCCGGGCAGCTCTGCGGTTGTTATCGGTTCCGGACCCATCGGGCTGATGATCACCCTGCTGCTGAAGGCGTCCGGGGCGGGGAGAATCTTCCTGCTTGAGACCGCGCCGTACCGGATTGACTTTGCACGGAAGCTTGGCGCGGCGGAGGTTTTGGATCCCATCCACATGGATGCCAGGAAAATCGTTCTGGACGCGACGGGGATTGGCGCAGATTTCGTGTTCGATGTAACCGGTTCCCAAATTGTTTCCAGTATTGATTATGTCCGAAAGGGCGGAACCGTGGTGCTGTTCGGCGTCAACAAGAACGCGCGGGCAGAGGTTGCCCAGTGTGAGATCACGACCAAGGAGATTTCCGTCCTGGGAACCTGGCTGGCCAACGCCACATTCCCGGAGGCCATCAAGATTCTGGAAACGCAGGTAATTGACGTTCAGCGGCTGATTACGGACATCGTCCCGCTGGAGAAAATCCATGAGGGCCTTGAAAAGCTTCGCGCCGGGCGGGCTGTGAAGGTCATTGTAAAACCGTAAAACGGAAGTAGACATATGAAAAATTATCATGTTGGAATTTTAGGCTGCGGGCAGATCGCGCAGATCATGCATCTCCCGTATCTCCACGATATGCCGGGCTGGACCGTGCACTCCCTCTGTGATATTTCCGCAGAGGTTGTGCAAAAAGTGGCGCAAAAATACCATGTCCCTGAGGCGAACTGCTATACGGACTATGACCGGTTCCTGGAGGACCAGGCGTTGGACGTGGTGCTGATTTGCTCAAAAGACCACTGTGAACCGGCGGTCAAGGCGGCAAAGGCGGGCAAGCATATCTTCGTGGAAAAACCGTTTGGCTTCAACCTGGCCCAGGCAGAGCAGATGGCCGAAGCGGCCGATGGGGCGGGCGTCAAAATGATGGTTGGCTATATGAAGCGCTACGATCCGGGCTTTGAGGAGTGCCTGCGCCGCATCCAGGGAAAGGAAATCAGCCTGGCGCGGTTCCACGATTTCGGCGGCTCGTTTGCCCACACAAGGACGGTCTACGATGTCCTAAGCGGGTCAGATGTTGCGCCGGAGGTGTTTCAGTCCGGAAAACAGGCTATCGATCAGGCCATGCTCCGGCAGCTCGGGGAGGGCAGGGAGCGGCTTTTTCCGGCGTACAGACTCCTCCTTGGCGTTTTCTGCCACGACAGTATTTTGCTGCGGCATATGTTTGGGGAGGACCTGGAGGTACTGTTTGCAGATGCCTGCGGAGGGTTCACCACAGCGGTCCTCCGGGCGGGTAATACGCGGATCGTGCTGGAGAGCGGCCTTGTCATGACACGGGCCATCTGGGATGAGCACATCGAAATATATGCCCCGGAGGAAAATCTGCGTCTGGATTTCCCCTGGCCCTACCAGAAAAATGCGCCGGCCAGGCTGACGGTTAGCGACAGCGTTCCGAACACCGGCATAACCCGCGAAAGCGTTATCACCGCCTCCCTGGAGGAAGCCTACCGGAGGGAGTGGGCGCATTTCCATAGCTGCATTTCAGAGGACAAAGAGCCCCTTACAAGCGGGCGGGATGCCGTAAATGATATTCGGCTGATGAGCCGGATAATGGATGCGGTGCGGTAGGGAGCGGGCCTATGAGTCAAACAATGGCGATCTTCATGGTTCTAACCGCCGCCTTCCTGTGGGGATCCTGGATGCAGGCCACAAAATATACGGGGGACTTTCCTCTGCCGGCCTTTTTGCTCTGGCTGTACGGGTTCTCCCTGGTCCTGGTGTGGGGATTCATCTTTCTGATCGAGGGCTTCGACATTGGCTGGATCTTTGACGAGATTGGCGCCGACCCGTGGCGGGCATGGTTCGTGATGATATGCGGTGCGGGAATGGCCCTGGGGATTCAGCTTCAGATGACGGTCATAGGCCGGGTTGGGCTGGTCCTGTCCAACTCTGTCAACGCAACCTTTGGTATCCTTTTAGGGACACTCCTGTCTGCTGTATTGGGAAAGCTCCCGGAGGGGGTCTCCTATGGCAAGGTGTTTCTGACCGCGCTGCTCCTCATCTGCGCGACAACCATCTGCCAGTATTCCGGGAAGCTGCGGGATCAGGACCTGGAGCGCAAGTCTGTACGGCCGGCCTCGACGCAGGACACCAAATCCGCCCTGCTGATGATTCTGTCGGCAGCACTGAATACGATGTATGCGCTGGGCCTCTCTCTGGGCGTAAAGACCTCCGTCAGCACCGGCGGGTTCAGTCAATGGCCCTGCATCGGCCTTCTGGCGACGGGCTCCTTCTTGGGAACGCTGGCCTTTTCTGGGGTACAGCTGACGAGACATCGCCAGTGGAATACCATGTTCAACCGGAAGTATCAGAGGGCCTATGCGCTGGCATGTCTTTCCGGGGCCTGCCATTATGGCGGAAATCTCATCCACACCGTTTCCTCCGCCGTAATCAGTGTATCCATCTCCTGGCTTCTCGGGCGAACGGGCAGTATGTGGACATATCTATGGGGAATTTACCACAAGGAGTACAAGGGTGCATCAAAAAAGACCTATGCGGTTTTGTTCACCGGCATTCTGATCTATGTATTGGGCATTATTCTTTTGGCGTATAGCCTGTATGGTTGATAGAAGTGCGGCGGATGCCGCTCAGAAAACATGTAACACCGAAAAGGAGGCATAAAATGAAAAAGATATTAGGAACTCTGTTTGTCGTGTTCATGCTCGCTATGATGGTAGGCTGCTCGTCTGGTACGAGCGAACCGGATGCGCCCTCGGAGCCCTCCAACGGCTCGCAGACGGAGCTTGCATCCGGAGGAAAACTGGTTGTTCTGGGTAACGCCCGTATGTACGACGGGGAGGACGAGGCCTGGGCGGAATTGGTTGCCGCCTTCCGGGAAGAGACCGGGATCGAGGTCGAACTGCGCTTCACCGGCAAGTGGAACGAGGTGCCGCAGAATCTATCCGCGGCGATACAGGCGGGCGAGCAGGTGGATTTCGTTACCGTGGGAGCAGGACTGATCCGCTCGACCTGCGCTCCGGCGGGGGTGCTGCTGGATATTTCCACGCTGGTGAGCGATGAGGTCCGCAGCCGCTATACGGAGGGGATGCTGGATGCGTACACCATTGGGGACAAGCTCTGGGGAATCCCCTTCGGCAACTCCTCCGCAGGCTTCATCTATTATAATGCCGATATGTTCAAGGAACTGGGGATTGCTCCCCCGACGACCTACAGCGAGCTGGTCGAGGCGGCAAATAAGCTGACTGCGGCGGGCAAGATCCCCTTGATCTTCCGGGGCAAGGAGGCCAGCTATTGGCCCAACTGGTTCTTCTCCACCTATGCGCAGACCACCGGCAATGATTCCATCGCCCAGACGGAAGCCTGGCTCATGGGCGATAAGAGCATCGTAGGCGATCAAGCGGTGATTGATGCCCTGAACGCAATAAAAAGGTTTTATGATGACAAAATTCTCACCCAGGAGAGCCTGGATACCGATGGCGATGGCATGAAGGCCACCTTCATGCAGGGGCTGGCGGGCATGATGCACACCCACAATTTCCAGCTGATGCCCAGTGCGGTGGACTTTGAATTGGGGATCCTGGAATTTCCGCTCATTACGGATGACAGCTCCGTATATAACCAGCCCGCAGGCGGCGCGGGGACCGGTCTGGCGGTTTGCTCCTATATCCAGAGGGACAACGTGGAGAACGCGAAGAAATTCATCGAGTTCTTTACGCGGCCAGAGTGGGCCAACCGGATCTGCGGCTGCTACAAGCCCACGGTCAAGGTTCTGGACGGTGTGGACATCCTGGAAGCGGACATCGTTACACAGCTGAACCGCGATCTGGTCCCTCATACGATCACGTATTTGGACTGGATCTGGCCAGCGGAGGTCCTGAACGCCTTCCAGTCCGCGGTCCCTGCGGTTGTGACTGGCGCAACCACAGCGGAGGCAGCGGCACAGGAAATCCAGGATGCCTATGACACGCTGGTCCGCGAGCAGGAGTATCGATATGACTGGTGGAACGGCTGGTCCGAGGAGAATTGGACCAAGGTGACACCGTAACACAAAGCAGCGCCAGGCTTTTGAGTTCCTGAGGCCTGGCGCTGCGCCGTGCAAGACATCATTGTGCTGGATTGGAGGAAAGGAATGGAGCGTCTGCGTAAACTGCACTCCAGAATACAGGAGCGGTACTTCGGCTATATCATGTGTCTGCCCGCGATCATTCTGTTTACCGTGTTTGTCATTTATCCCTTTATCAAGGGCTTCTATATCAGCCTGCACCGGTGGGACGGACTGGGTGAAATGAGTTGGGTGGGCTTCAAAAACTATCTGTTTGCCGTAACGGATAAAACGTTCTGGCAGACCATGGGGAACACGTTCCTATACGCCCTGATTACCCCGGTGCTGAAAAACATTCTAGGGTTTGCACTGGCAATGCTCTTTGTCCAGAAAATCAAAGGAATGAATCTTTTCCGCACCTGCACCTATATTCCCTACACGTTTTCCTATGTCGTGGTGGGCGTGCTGTGGTGCTGGATCTATAACCCCACCTTTGGCCTGCTCAATGCCTTTTTGCGGGCCGTCGGACTGGAAAGCTGGATTCACGGCTGGTTAAGCGATGCGACCATCGCCCTGTATTCCGTGATCCTGGTCGATGTGTGGAAATGTATGGGCTTTCACGCGGTGCTTTTCATGGCCGGACTCCAGGGAATCCCCCAGGAGCTGTATGAGGCCGCATCCATTGACGGCGCCAGCAAGTTCCAGCAGTTCCGCTATATCACGATCCCCCAGTTGAACAGTACGCTGGTGACCAGTATGCTTCTGGCAATCACGGGCGCGTTTGTCAACAACTATGACGTCGTCAATGTGATGACGGGAGGCGGCCCCTATCACTCCACGGAGGTGGGCCTCACTTATATCATGAATACCGCCTTCCAACTCAACAATATGGGTAAGGCCAATGCCATGAGTATGATTCTGGTACTCTTTGTCTCGATATTTGGCTTTATGCAGCTCAAGACCATGACGCGGGAAGAAAACTACGAATAAGGAGGGCTTGATATGCAGGATCTGCGGACAAAGTCCAGGATCAGGAAATGGATCGGTACGGGGCTGATTTACCTGCTGATGGCGATCTTCCTGGTAATCACAGTGTATCCGATTATCTGGATGCTGGCAGGCGCGCTGAAGGGGGAGAACGAGTTCTACAGCAACATCTGGGGACTCCCCTCCTCGCCGCAGTGGGGGAACTACGTGGCCGCCTGGAAAAAGGCGGGCATGGGCACGAAATACCTCAACAGTATTTTGACAACGGCAGGAACCCTCTGCCTGTTGATTCCGGTAAACTGCTGCGCCGCATACGCGCTGGCGAGGGTGAACTTCAAGGGCAAACGGTCGATCTTGAATTATCTCCTCCTGGGAATCATGATGCCTGCGGGCGTTCTGGCTATGCCGGTGTTTACGGTTGTCAATGAGCTGGGACTGATCAACACACGAATCGGATTGACTCTGGTGTATGCCGCGCAGGCAATCGCGTTTGGCATGTATATTATGCGGGGGTTCTTTATCTCCCTCCCCAAGTCCCTGGAAGAGGCGGCGATGATTGATGGCTGCACACGGTTCCAGAGCTTTACCCACGTGATTTTGCCCCTGGCCGTGCCGGGACTGGTGACGCAGGTGATTTTTTCTGGTCTGAGCGTCTGGAACGAGTATATCCGCGCCAGCCTGATTATCCGCACGCCGGACCTTCAGACACTTCCGCTGGGAATGGTCGCCTTTTCCACCCTGGAAAACAACAACTATCCACAAATGTTTGCCGCGCTCTCAATGGCCACTCTGCCGATGGTGCTGGTTTACCTCCTGTGCCAGAAGGCGTTCCAAAAGGGCATAACGGCCGGTGCGGTCAAAGGATGAGAAAGAAAGGAGCACAATATGGACATAGCCTATACCGTATGGACCTGGCATCTGGACCCCTTCAACAATTTTCAGAGATCCGAGGACCCCGCCCAGCAGAGGGTGGAATTTGAAAAGGGGCTCCGTGAGATCCAGTATTTGGGATATACCGCCGTAGAGGATATGAATATGATCGTATCCGCATTCGGGGACTGTCCCGATGCGTTGGCAGCACTGCTGGCCAAGTACAACATGAAATTTTCGGCCATTTACCATTACCTGAAGACAGACTTTGACTATGATTTGGCGCTGCTGAAGAAGTGCATTGCCTTGGCAGGCGCAATCGGCTGCACCCGGATCATTCTTCAGCCGCCCAAGATCAAGGCGGAGGGCAATTCTGAGGCCGATGTGTTGGATACGGCCCATAAGGCGAATATCATGGCCGAGCTGACCCATACGGCGGGAATTGACCTGTGCGTACACCCCCATTTTAACGATACGGTCTTGTACCGCAATGAGATTGATCTCTTCGCAGCGAATACGGACCCGGAGAAGGTGAAATTTTGCTTCGACACGGCCCACTCCGTCATTGCCGACATAGATCCGGTGGATCTTCTGGGGGCCTACCGGGGACGGATCTCCTACATCCATTTCAAAGATGTCGATCCGAACCCCGTTCTTCTTCCCGGTCAACGTGCAATGGACCGCTTCCGCGCACTGGGACAGGGCTTCGTTGACTTCAAGGGGATCTATCGCAAGCTGCGGGAGATCGGATACGATGGAACTATCTGCGTCGAGCTGGACTACCCCATGATCGCCAACTACCAGTCCGCCCAGTATTCCCGTGAGTATTTGCGGAGCGTGGTGGGGATCTGATGACAGCAACACGGATTTTTATTGATACGGACATCGGGGACGATGTTGACGATGCCCTGGCAATCGCGCTGGCAGTTCTGTCCCCCGAGCTTACATTGACGGGCGTTTCCACAACTTATGGGAACGTATCTGCCCGGCAGCAGCTGGCGGTGCAGCTCTTGCAGCAGCTGGGGGCAAAAGTCCCCGTGGCGGCGGGCATTGGACAGTCCCTGCGATTCCAAGCCGACACCTTTGCCTTGCCACACCAATGCCGGGTGATTGGGGAGCCGCCTCCCGGCGCTGAGGGCAGGCACGGTGTGGAGCTGCTGATTGAAACCCTTCGCCAGGATCTGGAAACGGTAATCGTCGCCCTGGGGCCGCTGACCAACATCGCGGCTGCGGTATTGCTGGCCCCGGACGTTATGAGGCGGGCGAACATTGTTCTGATGGGCGGTGCGTTTCGTGCGGCCTATCCGGAGTACAACATCCTCTGTGACCCGGAAGCGGCAAACATTGTTCTTCAGTCCGGGGCAGCAATCCGGATGATTGGTCTGGATGTCACCGTACCATGCGTCCTGTCGAAAGAGGAGGAATCGCTAATTGCATCGTTTCATAGTGGCTATCGCGGGTTTCTGGCCTCTTTAAGTGCGATATGGCTGGAGACGAGCAAATCGAAAAAGATTACCCTCCATGATCCTCTAACGGTGGCAAGCCTGATTGACCCGTCCCTTCTGAAGCTGGAGGCCGCACCGGTCCGTATAGAGTTGGACAGCGGGCCGCTGCGGGGACTGACGGTCGATTTGCGCCACCCGTTTCGCCAGAGAACGCCGGTCCCTCCGGCAAACGCAGAGATTGCGGTTTCCGTGGATGCGATGCGCACCTGCCGCCTTGTGATGGATCGAATCTTTGGGAAGGGCTCCCTGTGACGCGTTTCACGCGCAGACCGCGGCAATCGCGATGGGATCCGCTGCGAAAACTGGATGCGCCTTGCGCGCACCTCTTACAGGTCGGTCAATTCCTTCAGCAGCAGCTCCCGATACCGGGCCACCTCCTGGGACGGCTTTTTCTTCTCCTGGAACATAAACACCATGATAAAGTGCAAGTCCCCGAGGGGGATGTTCCGGAAGCGGAAGCGTCGGTTGATGGGTTCCGGCAGCTTGCAGCCGATGGAGAACATCGTTCCGTCGGCTACCAGCTTGCTCTTGCTGTCCCTGTCGCTGACCAGCACCACCCGGTCCTGGCTGCTGGCCATTATTTGCTGCGTGGTCAGCGTGGGATGGATCATGACCATCTTCCCCGTGCTCTGATGCTGGAAATTGCTTTTCGGCAAGCGCAGGGGAGGCTCTGCAACCGCCATGATGAGCCACCCTTCCCCAACAAGTAATTTGAAAGTAAGGAAAAAGCGCACGCGTGTGTTCTGAGGAATATACGCGTGCGCTTTTGCTCGATTCAAACGGACTGCGCCCTTGCCGAAAAAAGCAGGTCTACAACCTGGCGGCAGGTGCAGGCAAGCTGATCAGGTCCTGCTCAGAGGCGGGCTTTTGCTGAAAACGCCGCCGAAATTCCGTCGGCGGGATACCAATAATCTGTGAGAATACCCGGGAAAAGTAGTTGGGATCGTTGAATCCGGTACGCGATGCGATTTCGGCAATGCTTGCGGAGGATAGGATCAGGTCGTTCTTTGCAAGCTCCACGCGAATCTTGTTAATGTAAACATTGATATTGACCCCGGTCCGCCGCCGAAAGATTCTGCTGATGTAGGATTCGCTGCAATGACAAAAACAAGCGAGCGCTGTGACCGAAATGTGGTCAGCAATGTTCTGGCGTATATATTCGATGGCGTGGGTCAGAATCGTGTCCTCACTGGAGCTGACAAACCGGCGGGGGACGGAGGCGCTGTGTGTCTGGCGCAGGATCTCGTAGGTTTGTCCCAGATATTCTGCTAGCATTTCCAGCCCGATCAGCATACCCTCCGGTTCAATGGTGGAGGTATGGATGCTGCTGTGGTAGAGCGTAAGGGCTGTGTCCGGGTCCAACGGCTCTCCCCGGCAGCAGGCGCGGACAATCCTAGCCTGAGAACGCTTTTCGTTGAGCTGAAAGAAACCGGCATTGATAGACCCGATTAGCGTCTGTCCGCTGCGGATGGGGATGACATATTCGCCCAGCCCAGCATGGCATACGCCGAAGTAGGAGCCCTGGGTCCGTTCGCACTTGTTATACATTCTTCGGATCATAGACAGGCAGGCACGGTAGTGGTCCTGGGTGGACTTCATGTACATGCAAAAGGAGTTGGTATGGGCGAGAAACGGCCGAAGGGCCTCGTCCAGCGCCTTATTGATGGGAATGAAGCCGCAGAAATCTTTGATACAGATTTGCACGTTATAGCGGGAGCTGAGATACAAAAGATAGTTTTTGATGTTTTCATAGGAACCAGGCATAACCCATCCTCCTTACTTGTCTATTCTTCCAGTTTTTATTTTATAGGCAGTCCAGGAAAAAGTCAATACTAATGCAGATTAGTCCAGATAATGTGCTGGTTTTTTATTGCAGACACGACACTTGTTTGTTATGATTAAGAAAATCCAACGGAAATACAGGAAAAAAAGACGATAGTCAGGCGGTCGCATTTGCAAAGTTTTTGTGGAATTGCTATATCCGGCGAACTATACCAGCAAAAAACGGGATAGGAAAAGTCCGGACATCCTCGAGCGAGAAAGCAGGTGGGTCATACGAAAAATATTCATACGGAGCTGGCGGTTATTGGCGGTGGACCGGCGGGGATCTGCGCGGCGATCTCTGCGGCGCACCTGGGGATCTCCACGATCTTGGTTGGAAATCGCCCTGTGCTGGGGGGAAACTCCAGCAGCGAAATCCGGGTGTGGACGCGGGGCGCTACCGGCGCGGGCAACCTTTACGCGGAAGAAATGGGCGTGTGGGGACGGCTGAAGTTGGAAAACCTCTACAGGAATCCGGATGCCAATCCCGTCTTCTGGGATGAAATCCTTTTGGACGCCGTGCTGCGGGAAAAGAAAATAGAGCTCTATCTGAATACGGATGCGGTTGCCCTTTCCATGAACGAGGGGCAGATCACCCGGGTAACGGCCTATCAGCAGGGGACGGAAGAAGTGCTGTCCATTTGCGCCGCCTATTATATCGACGCCACAGGCGACGGTTCCATAGCGGCAAAGGCAGGCATCCCCTGGTATATGGGCGAGGAGAGACTGACCTCCGGCGATAGCCATCCTCTGGGGGACCCGGGGATTATGGGGAACTCCATTCTCTACTATACCCGGAGGGAGGACCATCCGGTTCGGTTTGTTCCGCCGGACTACGCCTACTCGATGGACGAGATACAGAGAATGCTGGACCAGGGTGGGCGGATTATCAACGAGACCTCCAGCGGGAGCGACTGCTGGTGGTTTGAGTACGGCGGGACGCTGGATACCATACGGGACGCCCAGACGATTGCGGTTGAGCTGAAACGCTTGGTGCTGGGGGTATGGAATTACATAAAAAACAGTGGGCGGTTCCACGCGGACTGCTATACCCTGGAGTGGTTGGGCAGCTTGCCGGGGAAGAGGGAGAGCCGTCGAATGGAGGCGGCCTACCGGCTCAGAGACGTCGACCTGCTGGAGAACAGCCGGTTCCCGGACGGTGCATTTTATGGGGGATGGTACATGGACTTCCACCCGGCAGGGGGAATCCGGGACAGCCAAAAGGCGAACTGCATTCAGATCCCCGTGCATGTCTATCAGATTCCGCTGCGGTGCCTGTACCATCCGTCGGTTCCCAATCTCCTGTTTGCGGGGCGGATCATTGGAACAGAACGGGAAGCTTTCGTTTCCAGCCGCATCATGAATACCTGCGCCCTCTCCGGCCAAGCGGCGGGAACGCTGGCGTCGGCGTGCCTCAGCCGAGGCCGCCCCCCTGCCGAACTGGACGGGGAGGACATAGAACACATCCGGCAGACGCTGCTGCGGGAGGACATGTTCATCCCCGGCGTGAAAGCGGCGGACCCGTTGAACATGACGGCGCCAGCGCGAATATCGGCCAGCAGCTGGCATACCGGCGGAGCGGTGCCATCGGGAACCTGGATGGCTATTAGCGGGAGCGCGTTTTTGGTCTTCCCCGGTCTGGGCGGCCGTAGACTCCGCGTGAAGGTTCGTGCGGACCGGATACTTAGTCTGACCGGAGAACTGTTTTCCGACATGCTGCCCAGCCGCCTGCTGCGGGGCCGGTCAGAGGGCCGGTTTCAGTGGGACCTCTTTCCCGGGGAGACCGACTTAGAGCTGATTGTGCCCGAGGCTTGCGAAGGGCGGTTTTGCACATTGCTTCTTGCAGACGCAGAGGGGGCGTCCCTGGCGCTGGCGAAGGGGGATCGAACCGGATTTCTGTGCGGCAGAGTGGAAGAGCCTGTGTACCGACCGCCCATGGCGGCATATTCCCCTGATGCAGGCAAGGCCCTCTATGGCCCCGCGCAGCTCTGCAACGGCTACAGCAGGCCCTGGGGCGGTCCCAACCAGTGGCGTGCGGCGGATGAAGACGGGGCGCCCTGGATCCGGTTGGACTGGGAAGAACCGATACGGGCCAAAGAGCTGCGGCTCTGCTTCGATCCGGATCTGTCCGCCGAGCTGCCCAGCAGTCGGACCCGGCAGTGGGAGGCTGGCCACCACTTTGCGCCGCGGGCGGGGATGCCCGGGCAGCTGGTAAAATCCTTCCGGATAGAGGCATTGAAAGAAACCGGAGAGTGGATACCACTCCGGCAGGAGGGGAACAACTATCAGCGGATGGTTGTCATCCCCCTGCCGGAGGAGCAGAGCGTTGTGGCTCTGCGCATTCAGCTGGATGGAACCTGGGGAGGGGAGAGTCCGGCTGTCTATGAAATTCGGGTTATCCGGCGCTGATGCGCCGTAGGATACCACGGCGTATGCCGGTACATACGGAAATGAGAACAATCAGAAAGGATGAAAAAGTAATGAAACTACGTAAATTGACCGCAATGTTCCTGGCGCTTATTATGTCTTTGGCGGTTCTTTCCGGCTGCGGCGGAAAGACGAACGATTCCCCAGACAGCAACCCCTCCGCTACCGGCAATACCCAGGGAACCCCCGCCAAGACGGAGGAACCCTCCTCAGCGTCGGCGGAGATCGTTTGGGCCGGATGGTCCGGAGAGGAGGAGGCCAGCAAGGACATCTTCCAGCGGATGATGTCGGCCTATGAGTCCTCCAGCGGTAACCGTGTTACCTGGGTAGGCTGGACGTGGGCTGACACGGCCCAACAGCTGCTGATTCGTTCTCAGGGCGGAGAACAGCTGGATCTGGCACAAGTAGACATCGGCATCTTCAACACCGTGGCTGCCGCCGGAATCCTGGCCGACTGGAACGAGATCCTGGGCGCAGATTATATGGGAAGCACCTTTGAGCAGTCCGCATTGGACGTGGGCAGTATTGACGGCCAGCAGCTTGGAATGCCCTGGTCCATGGCCTCTATTTCTATGGTCTACAATCCGAAGATCCTCTCCGCTGCCGGTTGGAGCAGCGTCCCCGCTACCATCGAGGAATTTGAGCAGTGCCTGGCGGACATCAAGGCCGCCAATCCCGATGTGGTGCCCTACGCCGTATCGACCAAGGACGCCACCTGCGCCGGGGATTTCATGCCCTGGCTGTGGACCTTCGGCGGCGCGATTTTCAACGACGACGGCTCTGTGGCTATCAACAGTGATGCGGCGGTCGCCTGTGTGAAGTGGTATCAGGGTCTGATGGAGAAGGGCTATATTGCGATGGACACCGGCCGCGGTGAGGCCCGGCAGCTCTTTGCGCAGGGTAAGGTCGCTTTCTATGACGATGCCGTGGTCGCCAAGGGACAAGCTGTCAGCAACGGTGTGGCTCCTGAGGACGTGGTGAATGTCTGCTCCGCTATGCCCCGGCCGGTGCTCCATGCCGGTGATAAGCCTCAGTCCACGATGTGGGGGCACATGCTGGTGGCCTTCAAGAACTCTGCACACCAGGCTGAGGCAGCGGGACTTGCGCAGACCCTGATCAGTGACGAGGTCGCCCTGGACTACTTCAAAAATAACGGTATGCCTCCCGTGACGAAGAGCGCGGCGGGCCTGGACGAGGTAAAAAGCGATGCCTACCTCAACGGCTTCCTGAACTCTACCGCTACCGCCCGTCTGGAGGAGACTGCCCGCATGTCCAACGGCAATGAGGTCAAGACCATTCTCACCGAGGAGCTCCAGTATGCCCTGCTGGGCCAGAAGACGGCCGAACAAGCCGTAGCCGACATGGCTTCCCGCCTGCAAGCGCTGTAAGGAGCGCAGAAGTATTCCCGGTCTGCTGCCGGACGGCCCCGCGCCGTTGTAGGGGCCGTCCGGCCCGCGGAAGGCGGGATCTGCGGCGCCGCAATCCATATATCCCGACTGGCACAAGGAGGTAATTTAATGGACGGAGTAAAGAACGGAGGCAGGCTGACAGACGGTCAGGTGGGAATGCTGCTGATTCTGCCAGGTCTGGCGATATTTGCGGCGATTATCCTCTACCCCTTTGTTGACGCGATTTTGATGAGTTTTACGAATCGCTCCATGCTCTACCCCAACTATGATTGGGTGCAGCTGGATAACTACAGAAAAGTCTTTCAGGACCCCTATTTTGCCAAGACGATGCTTACCACGGCGCTGTTTGTTCTGGGCAGCACCATCCTCCCCTACGTCCTGGGGATGCTCTGGGCCATCGTGCTCAATCAGGGGTTCCGGGGGGCGGAATTTCTGAGGGGCGTGACGCTGGTAAACTGGATCATCCCCGGCACGGCAATCGGTTTTCTCTGGAGCTGGATCTTTAACGGACAGTATGGCATTCTCAACAACATCCTCTCTGCCCTCGGCCTCCTGGAATCCGGAATCCCCTGGCTGGGGCAGACCAATACGGCGCTGCTGTGCGTAGTGGTGGCCCGCACCTGGCAGATGCTGCCGTGGTACATGGCGTTTCTGCTGGGTGGGTTGCAGAGCGTCCCTCTGGACCAGATTGAAGCGGCCCACATGGACGGGGCCAACAACTGGAAGACCTTCTGGTGCGTCATCCTGCCGGGGATGCAGCAGACGGCGGTGCTGGTGTTTATCCTGGGGCTGATTGGAAACCTTCAGCACTTTGACTTGCCTTGGACAATGGCCCAGGGCGGACCGGCTCGTGCGACCACTACCCTCTCCATCGAGGTGTATACCACTGCGTTCAAAAACTGGAATATGGGCAAGGCCGCCACGATTGGCACGATATGGGCTGTTTTGCTGGCGTGCTTCAGCTTTGTATACTTGCGCAGGATTAACGACTCCGAGTGAGAGGGGGAGAAGAGATGTTTCAAAAGACGAGGGCGTTCCGTACATTTTTCTGGATGGCATTGCTCCTGATCGGACTGTTTGTATTCTTCCCGCTCCTGTGGATGGTGAATACGGCGCTGAAGCCGTCAGCCGAGACCTTCAGCAGTTACTTCTTTACAGGACCGCTGACGCTGGAAAACATATGGCACATCGTAACGGATGAGAAGATCATGACATATCTGAAAAACAGTCTGATTGTCTCCTTCGGCTCCAGCTTCCTCGCTACGGCGGTTTGCTCCTTCGCCGGATACAGCTTTGCGAAATTCCGCTATCGGGGCAGGAAGTTCGTCATGGGCATGTTCATGATGAGCCAAGCGTTTCCGCAGGCCATCCTGCTGCTCTCCATCTACGCGCTGATGAACAGAACAGGGCTGCTGGGCAGCTACTGGGCGCTGCTGATCAGCTATGTGGTCTTCACCCTGCCGGTGGGAACCTGGACGCTCAAGAGCTACTTTGATCAGATTCCCGATGCGCTCATCGAGAGCGCCAAGATCGACGGCGCAGGGCACTGGCGGATCATGACCCGAATCGTGTTTCCCATGGCGGTGCCGGGGATGATCTCTATTGCAATTTACGGTTTTGTCTGGAGCTGGAACGATCTGCTGTACTCTATGACCCTGGTGACGGACACAGCCCGGCGGACCCTGGCCTCCGGTCTGGTCATGACCTTTCTGGGCGAGGCGTCCACCAACTGGGGATATATGATGGCGGCCTCCATTGTATCCGCTATTCCGGTCACGATTATCTTTGTCTTTTTGCAGCGATATTTCATTCAGGGCCTGACGGCAGGCGCGGTAAAGGGATAACGCTAAGGGCTCCTGCTGCCAGCAGGAGCCTCCCGCGCATGGCGGAAGCGTTGAACGGCGAGAAAGAAAGGAGCGGGAACCTTGAAAAAGATCAGAAGATCCATAGCTCTGCTTGTTCTGACAGCTATGCTGCTGGGCATGTCCCCGGCGGCGGCGCTGGAGGGACAGACGGAATCCGGGACGGAAAGTGTCGTCCTGACCGGAAGCGAATCCGGCGCAGATGCCGGGCAGCAGGAGGACGGACTGCCGGAGCAGAACGTGTATGCGCAGGATGCGGAGGTGGCAGAGGACGCCGCTGGACCGGATAACGCCAGTGCTTTCGCTGGGAGCGCCGGGTATCACATGACCCTCGACAGTGAAGGCGTTACCCGCGGCGGAGACTGGACGGACAGCGGCAGATTAACAGGATCGTGCCAGGAAGCAAAATCCGTGTACTCCCAGCAGGTGGGGGCGTATGTTCAGTTCCAACCTGCCGCAATAGAGGCGGGGTGGTATACGGTTTCCTTCTACTACATCGCCCAAGACCAAAATACACTTAAAATGAGCGCAGAGATTCTTGCCAGCAGCGAAACAAAGGCTGTCCAGCCAACCGCACCTGTCAGCGACGGCTGGGTTGACCTGGGGGTCTTCCCATTCGCAGGGGATGGCAACGAATATCTCAGGCTGACCATTGCGCAAGCCGGAACGTGGAGCCGTGTGGCGGACGTGCGGTTTGCTCCCTCTGAAGCGCCTGAGGGACCGGGTGAAGAGCCGCCTAAGGAACCGGAACCGCCTGTGGGCGGAGGCGAGACCGGCGCGATACTTTATGATAACGATTTCTCTCAGCTTCCGGCAGAGCTCCAAGGCATTCCCGGCTGGGGGCTGGTGGAGCTGGCGGACGGAAAGGCGCTGCAAGGCACCAGCCCCGCAGGAGCGGGCCTGCTGGCACAGCTGACGCCTACGCTTCCGGAGACCTATACGATTGTCGTGGACATGGCGATTATGGAGGCGGTGGGCAGCAACGGCTACAGTGCGGGTCTCACTTTCTGTCACACCGACAGCTCGAATTTTTACCATTACCGGGTTGACTGTGGAACCAAAACCAACGCACAGCTTTACTGGTGGGACAGGGGAACGGTCAACAAAACGATTACTCCGGATTTTCCCATGGCGCTGACTTTGGGGGAAGCAAAGCGGCTGCGGGTCACCGTGGACGGTGAAACCATCCGATGCTACATGGACGGCGCCTTGACACAGACATATACCGCCTCCGTCTCCGGCGGGTACGCGGGCCTGCGGATATACAACGCCCGGACGCTGTTTGACAACTTCGTCATGTATTCCGGTGCGGTTCCTCCTCCGGAGGGCGGAGAGCGAGCCCAGGGATTTACCTTCCCGGTGCCGGATGGAGTAGTTTACACCACCAGGGATTCCGATGTCTACGGGGAGACCAGCGGTGCTTGGTCCGATTATTCCACCGTGGATATGGGGACCGTCCGCAGGGCGCAGGACGGCGGCACGGCCAACTTTTCCTTCTATCCGCCGGAAGAGGGAACCAGGAATTACGCAATCGACTGGTATCTCCCGGCCAACGATGGTGCGAAGGCGGATTTTACCGTGAATACCCAGGACGGTATGTGGAAGTACAGCCTCTCCGCCAACAAGGAAGCGGGCTGGCACAGGCTGGGCGTGGTGGCCGCCACCTCGGGCACTGCTTTTACCATCCAGGCGGCGTCGGCGGAACTGCTGTACGCAGGCGCGGTCAAAATCACGCCGACGGAGGCTCGCCCCGACCCGGTCTACACCCCGACCGGCGGAGGCTCTGAGGAAATCGCCGTTCTGGTCAATCAGCTGGGCTATGATACCGGAAAGTCCAAGCGGGCAACGGTGCCTAACGCGGTGGATGGAACGCCTTTTCAGGTCGTCGACGAACGAACGGGCGCGGTTGCCTTTTTCGGCGTTGTCATGGAAGGCATAGCGGATTTTTCAGGGCTGGACACAGAAACTGATACAGATTATTACATCGCCTGCGCGGGCGCACGGTCCTACTCCTTTACCATTGGGCGGGACCTGATTCAGCGCCGGAGCGCGGCCAATGCGCTGGCCTTTATGAATGAAACCCGCTCGGATACCTTTGAGTGGGGCAGGGCCGGGATTGCCTGGCGGGACAGCCACCAGTTCTCCTTTGAGCTCAACGGTCTCGTCCTGCAATACATGGCCAATCCCTCTCTGTATGACAACCTCCCCTATGGTATCGTCCACGCGGATACCTGCGAATATGAGGCGCTGCGGACGCAGGACGAGCCGGACATTCTCTGGCTGATCCAGTTTGCAGCCCTGCGGTATTACGACTGGGGTCACAACGAGGGGAAGAAGCTGCATATGCTCACCAAGGAACAGCTGGCCTATTACCTCTATCTCTATCCGGAGATCCGCGCCTATGTGCCGGAGGAGACCTATCTTGCCATCCGGGACTACACCATCTCGGTTTGGGGAGACAGCGCCTGCAACGTGGAGTGGTACGGGGTGAGCGGAAGCGACCACAACCTGTACAGCGTGCAGAAACTGTTTGGCGGACTGAAGGGCTCCCAGCCGCCGGGTCACTCCATTGTCCCCAATCTGCTGATGTATGAGGTAGCCAGACGGGACGGTCTGGGTGAGGATGTGGCGGAGCGGTTTTTCCAGGCCGCTTATGACAACTGCCTCTACACAATCCGGGAGTTGGACATCACGGACCCCAACTTCAATAAGGGCCAACGGATGAGCGAGTATATCACAGTGCCTGCCCTGTGCTGGTTCCTGGAGATGTACCCCGACCGGGCCCCTGTCGGTCTGAAAGCGGCGTTGGAGACATGGGCGGAGAAGACTATTGCACGCTCCAACAACATGTGGGACATCCGTATGGCGGCCAGTATGGAGGCCGGAGATGGGGCGTACAGCTTCCCCAACAAGGGGACACCCATTGATAAAGATTACTGGACAGGGGCGGCTTACGCACTGGCCGACGGGCAGAATCCTGCGCCGAAAAACGAACCGGGCAATCAGGCCGGACTTCAGGCCGTGACCTATGCGGCAGCTCGGGTACTGGATCAGGGAGCGAATACGGCACGGCTGCGGGAACTGGGCGTGGCGGCCATTGACGATTTGTTTGGCCGGAATCCTACAGGCCGGGCGGCGTTCTACCACTTCACCCGGGACTTTGAGGGGGCCAATCTGGGTTGGTACACCCAGTACAAGGGAGGTAATGGCGTACTGGGCGGCTGTACGGCGGTTATCGACGCCAATGCGCCGGAGCTGTGCTACCCCTACGCCCCTGAGAACTATAATACCGGCTACACCGAGGGCTGGGTAGCCTACAACACCGCCTGGAACGCGTCGCTGGCCTACGCGGCGGCGGATTCGGTGGCACTGACGGTTTCCGGCAGCAGCGGATCGGTTGGCGGCACGGTTACCGTCACATTGACTGCACCGGCTAATCTGAACGCCGCGGCGGTGGAGACGGCCAGCGTCAAAGTGACAGATGTTCTTACAGGTGCCCAAACCGCTCTGACCCTGCGGGAAACCGCACCGGACAGCAGCGTCTTCTCGGGTGTTTATCGCCTGCCGAATACCGCTGCGGTGGAGATTTCCTATGGCGCGGGCCTGTTCCGGCAGGCGCGGACCATTACCGTCTCCGATTTTACCTCGACGCCGCTGACCTCGGTATCTGTCACCCCCGATGCCCTGGCATTGGGCGTAGGAGAGACCGCTGTCCTGACGGCGGTTGTGCTGCCCGAGGACGCCAATGACCAGCGGCTGACCTGGCGCAGCGATAACCCGGCTGTGGCAGAGGTACAGGATGGCCGGGTCACGGCGGTGGGCCCCGGAGAGGCTGACATCCACGCGGTGGGCTGGGACGGCACGGAGGGCGTCTGCCATGTCATAGTGACTGCCGCAAGGGCGATTGGCCTGCGGGTCAGCGCCCCGGATGCCCTGTCTCTGTTCGATGGCGCAGGGACTGCGGCGGTGACCGGCGTCATTTACTCCGGAGGGAGCGTAGAAACGGAAAACCTGCCGCAGGTACGTTTCCGCTCCAGTGCGCCGGACATCCTGTCGGTGGATGAGGAGACCGGTGTACTCCACCCCCTTTCCGCCGGATGTGCGGAAATTACGGCGGAGACGTTGGACGGAGCCCTTTCCGGAACGGCCGAGGTGACGGTAACAGGAGAGAAAACCTTTGACCTACTGGCAATCAAGCGCAGCAACGGAGCTGCTGCTGGTGGTGGTGCGTCCGTCACCGAGGTGTCCGACAACAGTATCAACCAGACGAGGGTCAAGCTGACCGGCGGGCAGGTTGGTGGCAGCGCCTCCTTCGCCCTTGGAACTGCGCCCGCTGGAGACTACGAGGTGGTTCTCAACTCCAAGTATTACGGCGGCCAGTATGCCTATGGACAGTGGAGCTTCCAGGTCAACGGAACCGCTGTGGGCAGTGTGATCAATTTCAATGATCCGGAGCGGAATGGGGGCTATCACGATATTTCTCTGGGCCGGATCACCCTAACAGAGAGCGGACAGGTAACATTTACCTTTGTGTCGGCGGACGGTGGCACGCTGGTGCCAGTATCCGTGACCCTGCGCCGGTTTACCGGAGAGGAGCCGGGTCCCGGACCGGAGGTGGAGCCGGGGCAGACGGAGCCGAAGATTCACAGCCTGGATGAGATGTATCGTAAGGTATACACAGATACTAGCATCCAGCGGAACGGGCTCCATTACCGCCTTTACGTCCCCGCTGGCTATACGCATGAGCAGACGGAGGAGCTGCCGCTGCTGATTTATCTCAACGGAGCCGGAAGCCGGGGAACAGACAACGATACCCAGCTGAAAAATCTCTCCCCACTGCTTGTTCCCCTGATCGACAGCGAGAAGTACCCCTGTATGATTGTGGTCCCCCAGCTCCCTGTGAGTGACAAATGGGTCAACGTAGACTGGACTAGGGGCAGCTACTCGAAGGATGTCCCGGAATCCAACAGTGCAAAGCTGCTGGTGGGACTGATCGGCGAGTTGAAACAGGCCTATCGGATCGACGAAGAGCGGGTGTATCTGATGGGGCAGTCCTTCGGCGGCTACGGGACCTGGGACCTCATCACCCGGCACCGGGAGCTGTTCGCTGCGGCGATACCGATGTGTGGCGCTGGCTGCCTGGAGCGGGCGGAAGCCATTCAGGACCTGCCGCTCCTGGTACTCCACGGTGCAGCAGATCCTACCGTACCCGTCTCGGGGTCACGGGAGATGACGGAGGCACTCCGGAAGGCAGGGAGCAATTCGGTCACCTATCTGGAGTATCCGGGGGACGACCATTACATCCAGCGCCGGATCTTCGAGCAGCCGGAACTGTACCTGGATTGGCTGTTCCGCCAGGAAAAGGGGAGTGAGCCTCATGCTGCTGATATTTCGGGCTGTTACTTTCCGGAACTGACCCTCAATATGAACCAGACCGGGCAGCAGGAGCGGCTGAATGTTGTCAGCGGCACGACCAGTATCAGCAATGAAAAGCTGACACTCAAGCCAGCCAACGCGAGCTCCACCGCATTGGCCCTGGTAAAGGACACCGGTGATTTTGCGGATGGAATGCTCACGGTCCACGTAGAGAATGGCAGCATCAACGGCGGCGGCCTGGTGCTGCGTGCCCAGGATGACAAAACCTATTTGCATGTCCGCTTTAACAACGTGGGTGGCAACAACCTGGAAATCATGGAGATGGTGAATGGCGCCAGTGTCAGCAAGCGGACAGCGCCCCACCAGGTGGCGGACAACCGTATCAGCTGCCTCCGGGTCGAGCTCCAGGGGAGCCAGGTCAGAGCGTGGGTGAATAACCGGCTGATCCTTTCCTATACGATTCAGAGTGAAGCGCTGAAAACCTCCGGTGCGGTGGGTCTGCGGGCCTATGGTACGGACCTGACCGTGGATGACCTCATCTGGTCCGTCCGACAGGGTGGATCCACCATCACGCTCACCTCCATGGCGGACCGTCAGGTCTACCAGCGGGATGCGGCAGCTGGGGTTGGACGCGTGCCGCTCACCGGCAGGGCCGTCGGTGCTGCGGCGTTGGAGGTGCGCGTGACGGCATGGGACGGCGGCGCCGTCATCCTGGACCAGCAAGAGATTCCCCTGCTGGAGGATGGAAGTTTCCATACAGAGCTCACCGTTCCCCAGGGCGGCTGGTATCGGACGGAGCTGACCGCATGGGATACCGGCGGCGCGGAGATCGCCAGACTCCAGAGCGGCCGGTGGGGCGTGGGAATCAATATCCTCTGCATAGGACAGTCCAACATGGCCGGTCAGGGAAAAGGGGACTATGTGATAGCCGGGGACCGGGTATCCAACTTCATGAATGAGACCTGGAGCCATTTGGAGGATCCCTACGCCAAGGGAGATACGAGCATATCGAAAAATAACGCCTGCGGCGGGTCCATGGTTCCCACCATCGGAAATATTTTGACAGAGGCGTACCATGTGCCCGTAGGCTTTGTTCCGGCCGCACTAAGCGGTGCGAACCTCCTCACGGACAGCGGAGGGTATCCATACTGGCTGAAACGCAATGAGGAGAATCCGGCCGACCGCTCCACACTCTATGGAAATTCGCTGTACCGCGCACAGATGGCGGGCGGGATAGAGTTCATCATCATGAATCAGGGGGAAAATAACGTCTCCACAAAAACCAGCCAGGCGGACTATGCATCGGGAATGCGCCAGCTTCTGGCCAACTACCAGAGAGATCTGGGGTGGGATGTGCCGCTCATTTACTGCCAGCTGGGTCCTGCAAAGGCGTCCTCCTGGAACGACAGTCATGGCGAGTTCATCTCCGGAATCCGCAGTGCACAGCTGGAGGTGGATAATGGGACCGATTTGATTCTTGGCGCGGTGGAGCTGGACCTTGTGCGCAACGCCGATAACCTGCACTATACGTCCCAGTCGCAGCAAGTTATTGGGCAGAGGATGGCCAATGCCATCCGGTATCTGCTGGGGGATGCGCCGACCTACAGGGGACCGTCGATTTCCGGTGCACGATTCCAGGACGACAGCCGCACCGTGATTGACGTGTCCGTTGCGCACACTGGCGGCACGGATATTTCCCCTGCGGCGGGGATCACCGGATTCGAGGTGCTGGATGGGGAAGCGCCGGTCGAGGTCCTCTCAGCGGTGAGAAAAGACGCTCATACCATCACCATCACACTGGCCCGCCGTATAGAAGGCGAGGGCAGGCTCTGCTATATGCGTGGTCTGCTCCCGGACGTGTCGGGATTGGTCAAGGACAATTCGCCTCTGGCGCTCCCGCTCAATGTGACGCCGGGATGGCTGACGGTAGAGGAGTTAGGCAATCCGGTGGATTTGTCGGAGCTGGCAGATTTGCTGCGCCAGGCAGAGCAGCTGGAAGAGACAGGGTATACGGAGGAGTCTTGGGCGGCGCTCCTCAGAGCAAAGAGGGAAGCCCAGATTCTGTTGGACGGCACGGATGTTGGTCAAGAAGAGGTGGACCGTGCCGTAACCATGCTGCGTCAGGCGCTGTCAAATTTGATTGCCGCTGAGCCGGACGGCCCCGGTGAAATCTATTTCCCGAATATTTATATTCCTGCCGTCCCGACATCTCCGCCTGTAAAAGATCCCTCCACCAATATTTCGGAGCCGGATACTCCGCTGACAGGCCAACGGTCCTTTGAGGATGTAACAAAGGACAATTGGTTCTATACGGCAGTTCATGATGTGGTGCAAAGAGGTATCATGACCGGCGTTTCCGAGACGCGCTTCGACCCAGACGGGCTTCTGACCAGAGGGATGGTCGTTACGATTCTCTACCGCATGGAGGGTGAACCTGCGTACCAGACGCCAGCGTTCTCTGATGTGGCGGAAGGAGAGTATTACACGTCGGCAATCGCTTGGGCAGTGGACTGGGAGATCATCAACGGATATGGCGACGGTCGTTTCGGGCCGGATGACAGTGTCACACGGGAGCAGCTGGCCGTAATCCTATATCGCTACGCTGAGACAAAAGGGATCCTGGCCGTTCCTGGCGCTGATCTTTCTCCCTTTACAGATGCCGGAGAGATCAGCGGCTATGCGGTGGAAGCGGTCCGGTGGGCAAATGCCCTAAATTTGATTTCCGGCGTAACGTCTGAGGAGCTTCAGCCTACCGGTAGGACAACCCGTGCGCAGGTGGCCATGATTTTCCACCGGCTCTTGCTCCTTGCCTGGGAACCGGCGGAATAGGAGGAGACCTGTCAGATGCACAGCGTAATGCCGTTGTGTGCACTGCCGGGGATATAAAGGAGAGTGCCCCTTGCAATCTTTCTGGATTGCAAGGGGCACTCTCTGCGTGTCAAAAAACTAAGCGGGGATTCTCCCCTTGTGGGGGAGAGCTCGGGGCGCTAAGGCCGCCCCAGCCTCAAGCCGCCAAAGGCGGTCCACGGGGGCGAAGCGAGGATTTTTGCGCAGGCACAGCCGGAGCAAAAATAACGGCGGCATTGGGAAGAGTATTCTGTGCAGGGAAAATCACGAAGACATGTCTGATACCTCTGCTTCTGACTTTTCGGACGGTCCGGGATCATCAACAGAATCACACCCGATTTGACCAGAGGCTCCGGATACCACCGGATTGGACACTTCATTCTAATGCAAACATCTGCCGCGTATTGAGCATAAAGGGAAACATAACCGCATTCAGTGTGCTCATTGGCAAAACATCCTCGTGCAGGTCGATGCCCAATGTATCTCTCATAAATTGCTGTCCCACAGCAATCTCCTGATATAGCTCAGGATAGGCCGTTTTCAGCTCCAGCCGCAGTCCTTCCTCTGCCACAACCACGGTATCTTCACAGATTGCAGAGACTATAGGACTGGATGCTGCCGCAATAATATCGCACTGAATATGAGAGCCGCTGTGGATTCTGACCTCGGAGCCATGCCGAAATTCTGTGTTGACCCACTCATCGCCTCCGATATAATGTCCCGGATTTAAGGTAAACCCCAATTGGGGATCCCCGATAATCTCATGAATCTGATCGTATATCTTTCCACAGCTGCATCCGACACAAAGTTGCTCGTACCAGAGCGCAACGGCGGACCAATATGGCATGAGATGGGACTCCAACGATGGACGTAATGCAGGCAGAACACTCCCCATATCCTCTGCCGCCAGGGCCGCTCTGCACATGAGAGATCCGCGCTGCGAAAATGCCATGCTCATTGGGCCGCCACGTTCCAGCCGGACAAAAGGACTGGGACTTTTGATCCCCATGGACACCGACTTCTCACCGAAGTTCACCATGGAGTGGGTTTGTTGTGGCGCAAAATCAATACCGCCAACACGGGATAATTCCAACTCCGATATGCCGGGCCGTAACTTGGAGAACATTCTCCGCATAACGTTTGCCACTTTTTCTGCTTGTCTGTGGATTTCCGCGATTTCTTCCGCAGAGCGGATCGTCATTCTCAGTCCGTTGGGCAACCCTGTCAGTTCCCTTGTGAAGTTTATAAGGCTTCCGTGACCAACCACATCGCGCAGCGTTTGGACAATATATTCCGGCACGTCAAACCAATCCGCATCATCGTAATATTTATAGCCGGATAGACCTACCGCCATCCCGACAGAAATGGAGGCCCGTGCAAAAATCTCACGAAGCGAGGGAGAATCGGAGCGCGGCTGTCCCTGGAGACTGAAATTCTGATAGCGCAGAATATGTATTTCATAGGGTATGATTTTGCAGTACGCCTCCCCCTCATTCCCTACGACGATTGTGCAGCTGCCATCGGCACGCAGGATAAACAGGGCCTCCTCAAAGCGGCAGTCATATTTGGAAAAATATGCAATGTTGGCAAAGTGCTCCCGGTCTCCGTACAGCACTACTGCATCCAAACCCATCTCCCTTATCCGGGAATGCAAACGCTTCAGACGCGTCAAATATATTTCCGGGGACAATTCCATCGGCTGCTCACGGCTTTCCTCCATGATGTACGATGGGCATTCTCTTATGGTGACCTGTTTCATTGCTACCTCCCAGCAGCGCTTGGCGCTTTTATCCGTAATCGAGCAGAGCGCCCGGCGCTCCACAGTGGTTGTTTTTTCACCGTGGGGCCGGGCAGCATCTGCTTGTTGCAAAACCGGAGATCCTACTCCTCAATTCCACACCAGTCCATAATGGTCAGCGCCATTACCTTTGTGCACTGAATCAGGTCCGCCACCGAGACGGATTCGTTGTCCTGATGGGCACAGATGGGATCTCCCGGGCCGTAGTTTACAACAGGGATTCCCACCTTTTCCTGGAGGAGTTCCTCCAGCTTATGGGAAATAATAATGACAGAAATTCCCCGCTCTTCACGCAGCTTCAAAATGAGATTGAGAAGTGCATCGCTGTCCTTGTCATTCAAAGCGGCGGTAGGCTCATCCATAATCAGGAGCTTTACATTCTTAGACAGCGCCTTGGCAATCTCGACCAGCTGTTGTTTTCCCACGCCCAAATACTTACACGCCGTGTGGGGATTTTCCGCTAAACCGACCGCTTTCCCCTACAAGTGCATGAATGGATCTCTGTTCAACCTGTAAGCTCACCTGCTTTAACGCCATAACGCCGGAAAAGGATTTTTGAATCCCCTCCATTGTTAAGAGAATTTTGCTCATAGCTGTGGCACTCCCCCCATTAAAGGTGTCCGCTATCGAGGCACTGTGTGGAAACGGATTGGATGGACTTGCCATCACTGCGGTTAATCACCCCCTTGTGTCTGCCAAATTGAGGTCACTGACACAGAACGGAGTCCCTGTTGTTACAGCAAATAGCGATGTTCCCAACTGTGGTAGGATTGCCTTTGTCGGCAGTGATTATCACAAAAGCGGGAAAACCGCTGCCGGTCTGATGAATCTGATTTGTGGCGGACCGGCAAAGGCCGGTGTCCTTATTGGTTCACCATGGGTTATGTGTGATGCAGAGCGGCTCTCCGGTTTTGTGGAGCAGCTGAATACGCAATATCCCTACATTCAGATTGTCCATACGGCGGTCAACCACAGCGATGAATTTGAAAGCTATGCAACGACAAAAAGAATGCTGGCGGAATTTCCTGAAATCACGGCTCTCTATCTTGCTGCCGCTGGAGTGGAGGGCGCTTGCCGCGCCATCTCCGATCTTGGATATAAGGGAAGCATCAAGGTCATCAGCCATGACGCTCCACCTGTTACCCTGCAGCTATTGGATGACGGTTCTATCGCTGCCACAATTACTCAGCAGCCCTTTGTGCAAGGCGCGAAGCCATTGGAGATACTTCTGGACTACCTGGGAATGAATATCCTACCGGAGGAAGAGTGCATTTATACCAAGATTGAAATTAAGATCAAAGAAAATATGGTATGACAATATGGCCTTTCTTCCGTCACACATTCTTTTTGCCGTTCGGATAAGATTTATAACACGCAGAAGAGCGGCGGCCCTTCTCCTCGAGCGTTCTTCGGAAAACGCCAGATCGCATACAAATTGGCGCTGCTGGTTTCCCAATGCTGTTCCATAAGGCCATAAACGCCCGAGTGCTGTCGGACTATTTTTTTACCAGCTGCCACCTATTTCAAAAAGTGGCGTGTTGGGGCTTGACAAATGGACTGGAATGCGGTAATATATCACTGTTCCGTCCATGGACGCTTAGCTCAGCTGGCTAGAGCACCTGCTTGACGTGCAGGGGGTCAGCGGTTCAAGTCCGTTAGCGTCCACCAGTTGAAGCCCTAGAGCCGCAATGGTTCTAGGGCTTTTGCTTTGCCTTGGGATTGGAAGATTTTGGGTTGTACGACACGATTACGACACTAATTTGAAAATGAGGGTGTTTGCAGCGCCGCTATGGCGGCAGATGCGCGGATGATTTCTCCATTCTTTTTTCTTGACTAAATATTGAAATTATCATATAATAATAGCAGAATCATTATAGGGGGTGGCTTTTGTGCAAATCAAATCTTCCACCGTTTTGCGCAATGATTATAATGCAGTCTCCACGCTGGCCCACCAGACGCAGGAGCCGATCTACATTACTAAGAACGGCGAGGGCGATGTTGTCGTCATGAGCATAGCGGCTTTTGAGGAGCGCGAGTTGCAATTGAAGCACCGGGCAGATATTTTGGAGGCGGAATTTTCCCGGCTTAACGGTGAACCTACCTGCTCGGTGGCACAAGTGCGTGAGCGTTTGAGGGAGAAATACCGTCATGCCTAAGTGCAATGTAGAGATACTGTCTCCCGCATGGCGGGATATAGACCGCATATCAGATCATCACTTGATGGCAGTAGGACCACAGTCTGCCGAGCGGATCACGGACAAGCTGCTGGATACGATTGAGCTGTTGGGAGAGCAACCGTATATGGGCGCTCTCCATCCTGACCCATTCCTGGCGCAGCGTCAGTTTCGCAAGGTCATTTGTGGAAACTATATCTGTGTTTACAAGGTAATTGACAGCACGGTGTATATCTATCGTGTGGTTGATGGCAGAAGCAACTATGCACAGCTGTTCAAATGAATCAAAAAAACAGAGTTGAACGGTAACGGGCGGACAAGCCTCAGCTTGTCCGCCCACCTGTTTTTTTGCCTACTCAGGCTGTGCCTCCAGAGCCTTACGCAATGTCTCAACTGTGGTGTGGTCATAGATTTTTGTCAGCATCTTCATATCGCAGTGACCTAGCAGCCGGATCACCATAAGGGGATCAACACCCTGCGCGACCCATAGGGTGGCCCTGGTATGGCGAAGCTCATGTGGGGATAGCTCCGGCAGCTCCGGATGGGCGGCAAGAAGATCACGCATGAATGGCCGGTAGACCCGATTGGCCCAGTTGTTAGGCTGATAGGGCTTGCCGGATGGGCTGTGGAAGACGTATTCCGTCTGAACGGACTTCTTTCTTCCTGGCGGGATGATCTCATGGGGCTTGGCTCTCAGACGCTCCAGCAAATCAGGGTTGATGATAGGGATAGTTCGGTGGCGATACTTGTTTTTTAGGCCATCCGCCGAGGTGATCCATTGCTCCTGTTCATCGTCATAGAAGGATACGAGGCCCTGGGTGATTGTTACGGTGCCATCCTCCAAGTTCAGGTCCTCCCAGCGCAAGCCCAGCAGTTCGCTCCGGGATACGCCAGTTTCCAGAAGAAACATGATGTCCAGCCCTAAAGGGTGTTGCGCAGCAAAAGCGAATGTGGTATCATACTCTTGCTGAGAGAATGCTTCCTTTGGGGTCACGGTTTTATACTGGGGCAGACGGATGGTCTTGGTGACAGGAGAGGTTCTACACAGGCCATTGTCCACGGCGGCCTGCATGATGAAAGACAGGACGGCGAAGTCTTTCTTCACCGTTTCCGGAGAATACTTCTTCGCAGCCTCATTGATGTACTGCTGGACTTTGGCGGGCAAGATCGCGTCAACTGGAATCTTACCGAAGTAAGGGATCAAATGCAGTTTGACAGGGGACAGATAGGTTCCACTGTAACTGCTGGCTTTGACGAAGGGCTTTTTATAGAGCTCCAGGCACTTAATGGCCCAGTCCTCAAAGAGCACCTTGGGGTGGATTTCCTCGCCGCCGCAGAGTAATTCCAGCTCGTAGTTGGCCTTGAACTTTTCGGCTTTCTTTTTTGCATCGGCCTTGCTCTTGGCGCTGTAGAAAGACTTGCGGAACAGAGTGCCGTTGAGGTCTTTGCCAAGAGTGATTTTGTACTCATAGCGGGGCTTTTCTTCTGAGGGCATTGCGCTTACTCCTTTCTCAAAAGTTAGGGGCCGGGTATTGAAATATCCGGCCCCGTGTGGTATAATGGTCATGCTGGTGGGGGATATGCGCCCTTGGTCAGCCAGGAGATGAAGGCAATCGTCGGTATCTTGTACCCGGATCGCTCTCCTAGCCGCCAGCTGAAGCCAAACGGGCATCGGCTTTGGTCGATGGACGCCCGCAAAGCTTCTGGTCCCATGTGAAGAAAAGCAGCGGCTTCCGATACGGGGATGTAAATGGGATGGCGGTCAATAAGTTCTTTAAGTTGGTCGTTAGGCATGGAAAAGCCTCCTTTCATAGCAATAATATGTGATTGAGGAATTGACCAACTTCCTAACTACCATTCGGTTGCGGGTATCAGTTGGCAGTATTCCACCAACTGATACCCCCAAAATTTAGTTGTTAAGTTGAATGCCTTGATACCCCCGGGCCTTCCCGGTACGGGATCGTCTGACCTCCGGGAAGATACGGCAAAGCAATTTGCTGAATGCGGTTACATCAAATTTGGACGAGGGTGTATAGGTCTTGAACGCTTGAAAGATTTCATCAACGGTGCAGGCCGCGTCCTCCTTGAGTTGGCAGCAGTTTTTGACAAAATCCCGAAGCAACTGCTCGCTGTCAGGCGATTGGACCGATTTGTACTCAAGGAACTCCGGAAGGGGCGTGAAAATTCCGTTCCTTGCCTCCAGGTCAATCAGGGCCTCCATTGCCAAGCGGATGATGTACCCGGCCTCCTTATGCAGATGCTCATGCAGCTTGGCAATCTGAAGCGCCTTTGGCACAGGATACCGGCAGGGAATGACAACCAGACGGTCCAGCAGGGCATCTTCGTGCTCCTGGTCGGGAATCTGAAGGGGATAATTGGACACAAACAGGAGTTTGGCGGTGTTCTCAAAGGTAAAAATGTCCTTGTATTTGAACTCTCCCCGAATCAGGTCATCTCCGGTCAACTGCTTGATAGCCCCAATGGCCTTGGGTGTCAAAGGGGCGTTCGGCACATCTCCACAAAGGCACAGGAGTTTACCAAAAATTGCACCAGTTGTAAAACGGTCCCCCAGCTGGGAAAGGTGATTCAACGCCAGACAAGCACTCTCTCCCAGAACGTCCCGCAGGAAATTGACCAACTGGCTTTTCCCTGTCCCGCTCTCTCCCTCAAGGAGAAAGAAGGATTTGGAGGGAAAGCCGGAAAGAATGACCCCTATGACTTCCAGGATACGCTGCCGCAAGGCATCGTCACCCCCGGTGAGATCATCAAGGAACAGCTCCCAATGCGGACCGTCGCAGTTGCCAATGCTTGCCGCATCCAAATCAAGCACTGCGAAACGGTAATCAGCGCTGCCGTGGGGCAGACATTCTCCCGTGTGCCAATCGTAGAGGCTGTCACGGCAGGCGAGATACCGATAGTCAGGGGTCGGGATATTTTTGAGATGCTCCGTTGACTCAGCGTGGAGTGCCTGGAAAGCGATCTCATTGTACTGGCGATCAGACAGGTACTTGGAATCATCGGGGAAAAGCTGCTTGGTAGCACGGACAAAAAAGTTCATAGTTTCTTCCTTTCGTTTGAGCCGCCAGCAGGGCGGCTGGTAGACTGCCAACCGCCCCGAGATTGCTGCGAACTCGTAACGGCGGCAGATGGCTTCTGCGATCTCTGTTATGTTCCGGGTGGCCTTTTGGCTGCGGATGCCCTCGTTGGCTTGAGTGAGCTTCAGATCGGCGGCAAATATCTGGACCAACTCCGGTGGATTGACGGATGAATCTCTCCACGTTGGCCGCTGGTGTCGTTGAGGAAGCAAATCAAGCGGTAAGCAATCCGCTACGCCAGAGGATGGTACTATAGGGAAATCACCTGCGGTATAGACGGCATCCTTGCGTTGCTCTGCTTCTCCAACAACGGGACCAAACGCCCGCCTAAACGGATCGTTCATTGCCTAAACCTCCCTTGTTCATCCTGATGTTGAATCATCAATGTCTCAATCAGGGTGCTACAAAGCAGCAAGTGATTGCATAGTTCTGGGTGCCCTTCCAGCAGCAGCGAGTCCCGGCGGGTGATATTGGTAAAGACCCGGGCGCGTTGAGGCACAACCACGGCTTGGGCGACCAGTTGACGTCCATCCTCGAGTGATTGCGCATGGGCGATGATATGCCCCGTGAGATTATCGCCGACTTCGGTCTCGAACAGCGGATTTGGCCCTGATTGGTACAGGCTGACGAGGAGTGGGGCATCACCTTTCTCCTTGCAAACCGCCAGATAGTACGGCGGCTGGGAGTTCTGGGAAAAGGAGATTGCCTGGTTGCCACAGATCAGATGCAGCACGAAATAGTCAGTGTGACACCAATTATTTTGGCTGGCCAGAAGGGGTCCGTCACCGAGATTGACGATTGCGAACGCGGCAGGATTGCGCTGGGTGAAGATTTGGTTGCTGATCCGTGCCATGATTGGCGACTGAGAATACGGTGGCCTTTTTTCCATAGAGGTCCTCCTATTCATTTGAGGCACGGCGGGCCCTGCCGTGTCTCGGGTGATTGGTTGATGCACGGTACCGATAGTTGTAGTATATCATGCATCTGGCTTTTTGGCGTTGCCCAGTTCAGGCAGATTTTCCGCTGGAAATCTGCATTTTTTGGCAAGTCAGCAACTTATGAACGGAAAACTGGTGGACAGGGCAAAGATTCGGCCTGTCCACCAGTTTCTATTTAGGGGGATAATTGGAATATTTTCGATCTTTATCGCAATATTTGCTGAATTTTCTTTATAAAAAGGCGATCCTTGTCGCTATATCTTTCTGGGATTTCCATTTTCTTCCAGTCGTCTATTGTCCGTATGGAGAGTCTATCGTGTGCGAACGATGGCCTAAATTCACGCCATTTTTTGTTATATGCCTCCAAACGCTTCCCACGCCTCAAATCAAAGCGCTCCCATTGCTGGAGACTATATGTAGCCCGAAGGATTAAATCAGGATCTGACAGGAATTCCTCCAGCTTCTCAAGCTTCTTCTGCTTCTTCTGCTTCTCCTCTTTATCCAACTTTTGTCGGTGGATATATTCTTTTATTCCATAATATAGAACCGGAAACCAATACGCCGATAGCTGAATCAAGTCGTGAAGGTAATTCTCAGAATGAATACATTTTGAAAAAAACTCTTCCGGAATATAAACAAGCGGTGATGAAAAGAAGATGTCACCCAAAACTGCTGGGGAAACTATGCTTGAATCCTTTTCCGGATTGTCTTGGGCAAAAAATAGTTGGGCTTTAGTATTGATGCGGAAAAGCAACTCCAAACGATAGAACAGCATACAACCGTCTGCTGTTACTTTGTTGGATGAAAATATCTCCCCTAGGCATTCATTCCAGAAATTGCAATTCTGATTCCAGTTCGCACTGTTTGGCTTCCCTTCTCCCCAGAAAGGTACGCTCGACTGACTGTTAATTATTCGAGCCAGCAGTTTAGGATATTGGGTTTTAATTTTATAGCGGCCCGAATCCTTTTTTATCTTAAATATAGATTGGAATGACTCCGGACAGTTTTCCAGACGATGTCTGCTTGCTCGTGACGGAGATATTTCTAGATTCAACGTTTTCATTACATCATTTAAGGTATATTCTTTTTCCCCTGACAGGCAATAGTCTCCTCGTAATAAGCAAATCAAATTAGGCTTCATTATTTCAATCGCGTTATCAACAGATAACAGTTGAAATTTACCCGTTACATCTTCAAAGCGATTGTTTTGGGAGAGAAAACTTGCCAAAGGACGTATCACTTCATCTAGTGAGCATTTATTTTCTGGGATAATATTGGAAATATGTTTGGCTACCGCCTCCTGACAGACGATATGACTGAAGTATGGGCCGATGTTCTGTATGGGGGGGTATTTGTCTGGGACAACCGCTTTTTTACGTCGTTCCAGTTTACGATCTATCTTTTTCAAATCTTCAGCCGTAAGTATATCTAACTCAGTATTTCCATAAACAGAGACGGGGTTACTACTATTACTGTCC
Source organism: uncultured Oscillospiraceae bacterium (assembly GCA_910588045.1). Classification (GTDB taxonomy): domain Bacteria; phylum Bacillota; class Clostridia; order Oscillospirales; family Oscillospiraceae; genus Pelethomonas. The sequence continues at coordinate 93,295 of CAJUPS010000004.1, forward strand.
TTTTGGTTATCTCTTGAAACATTTTCACGCGAGGAAGCTTGCTCTGCCGTTTGATTCTGTAAAGAAGTCTCTGCCATAATGGCCTCACCTCAAAATAATATAAATACAGTCCTGATTATACCATATTTCCCCTTTTATGCAAGACCATTTGCGAACGAGTACAGAATGTGGCAAGGAACAGGTGACAGGAGTGACAGTGGAATTAAAAAAGAATATTATATAGGGGACGTTCCCGTGAAAAATTCTTTTTGTAAATATCCTGTCACTCCTGTCATCTGTCATTTTGGCAGAAGATAATCTTCCAGCGATTCCCAAGGGATACGCCAGCTTCGCCCAATCCGGATCGCTGGCAGTTTCCTGGAGTTTAGCAGTCGGTACATGGTGTTCTTCCCTACTCCCAAAACCTCCATGGCCTCGGAGGGAGTAAACAGTACCGGCAGTTGCTCCAGCTTCTGCTCACGCAATTCATTGTAATCTTCGTTTTGCATAGTCAAAACCTCTTATTGGTTATTTAGCACCTTGTTTGATTCTCTTGTCCTTTTTAAAAATATATCATTTTCATGAAACAGCGGAAAACGCCGGAGAGTCGTAAACCCCGGCGTTTTCCGCTGTTTTATCATTTTTAAGAGGAAGGAGGCAAAAGCCATGCTGAAATCTCTGCTTTCTGCGATCCGAAGCATACTCTCTGCATTGATCCGCTTTCTGCTTTGTCAGTATGGTGTGACAGTATGAGTGACAAGGCAGGCAAGGTAACAGAAAAGTTGCTGGGGGTACTCCTGGCTGCGGTATCGGCGGCATTGTGCGCAGCTATCGACTATCTGCTCAAAAAGGAGGGCTGATGAAACCGACCTTATTCCCCTGTGAAGTCTGCGGGGAAATGTTTCCGCTCTCCCAAGTGACACTGTTTGAGGGCGAATACTTCTGTCACAGGTGTCTGACAGCGGAAACACTGATCTGTCACTGCTGCGGCAAGCGCATCTGGCGGGATGATGCTTTGGGTGACAGTTCTACACCACTTTGTGAATCCTGCGAAGAATACCACTATAGCCACTGCGCCGACTGTGGGCAGCTGGTGAAGGTGGATGATTTGCGGTATCCATTCGACAATGCAGTTGGCTATTGCGATAGATGCTGCATCAATCACATCAAAAAATGAGGAGGAATTTGCTATGCCCGCAAACGTTGAGACCATGTTCTATGTCCGCGAAAAGCCCAGGCACGGACTGGGTACGAGAATTGAGGAGGCCCCCACCTCCGCTGACGCCCTGATCTACGCTGGCCTGGATTGGGAGGTCGTGCAGAAAAACGTCTACACCGAGAACGGTTCCCTGATTCCTGGCTATCGGGTCAATCTTCGCAGCACCGACAACGCCGCCCTAGGCATCGTGTCCGACCGCTACAAGGTGGTGCAAAACGAGGATGCTTTCCAGTTCACCGATGATCTGCTGGGTGCTGGTGTCACCTACGAGACTGCTGGCGCTCTCCAGGGAGGCCGCAAGGTCTGGATGCTGGCCCGTATGCCCCACCGCTACATCATCGCCGGGGACGAGATTGCGCCCTATCTGGTGGTGATGAACAGCCACGACGGCAGTTCTGGAATTAAGGTCGCCATGACGCCAATTCGCGTTGTCTGCGCCAACACTCTGAATCTGGCCCTCAATACCGCCAAGCGTATCTGGACCACCAAGCACACCGAGAACGTCATGAGCCGTGTTCATGAGGCAGAGGAAACCCTGGGCCTCGCCGAGAAGTACATGGGCGAGTTGGGTCGTGGTATTGATGCTCTGTCCAGGATCAGGCTGACCGATAAGAAGGTCACGGAGTTCATGAACGAGTTCTTCCCCGTCACCTTTGATCTGCCGGATGTTCAGCGCAAAAACAATCTGCGGATGCTGGACAACATGAAGGCCAGGTACTGGGACGCTCCCGACCTCTCCCATGTGGGGAAGAACGGCTACCGCTTCGTCAACGCCGTCAGCGACTTCGCCACCCATGCTGATCCCATCCGTAAGACCAGAAACTACAACGAGAACCTGTTCCTGCGCACCGTGGAGGGTAACCCTATGATTGACCGAGCCTATAAAATGGCGTTGGCGGCGGCGTAATGGAGGGATGCCAAAATGTCTGCAAAAGTATTGGTATCTACGGAAAACATGCCTTACGCCGACTGGCTTGAGTACCGGAAGCAGGGTATCGGCGGCTCGGATGCCTCCGTGGTCTGTGGGATCAGCCGCTACAAGTCCCCTGTTGAGGTGTGGATGGAAAAAACGAATCAGCTCCAAGCGCAGGAGGCCGGAGAAGCGGCATACTGGGGAACACAGCTCGAACCCTTCGTCCGTGCCGAGTTTACCAAGCGCACCGGGATTGAGGTCAGCCGCAGGAGCGAACTGCTCCAGAGCGAGGAACATCCCTTCATGCTGGCAAATCTTGATGGCATCTGTGAAGTCCCGGACGTTGGGACGTGCATCTTTGAGGCCAAGACCGCCTCCGCTTATAAGGCTGGCGAGTGGGAAGATACTATCCCTGACGAGTACATGATCCAGGTGCAGCACTACATGGCCGTCACTGGATACGCCGGGGCCTACATCGCCGTGCTGATCGGCGGCAATACCTTCAAGTGGAAGTTCGTAGAGCGGGACGAGGAATTGATCTCCATGCTCATTGAGCTGGAAACCGATTTCTGGAACCACGTGCAGGACTGTACGCCCCCGCCGCTGGATGGCTCCGATGCCTCGTCTAAATTCCTGTCCCAGCGATTCCCCAACAGTACGCCCAAGTCCCACATCATCCTGCCCGAAACTGCCGCTGGTCTTCTCTCCCAGTATGATGATGCCTGTGAACAGTTGGAGGCCGTCACCGAACGGAAGCAGCAGGCCGAGAATCTGCTGAAGGAAATGCTGGCGGACAATGAGGTTGGCACGTTGGGGGACAGGATCGTCACCTGGAAGAGCGTGTCTCAGGAGCGGCTTGACAGTAAGACCTTGAAGGTCGAACACCCCGCCCTCTACAAGAAGTACGCCAACAAATCATCCTATCGCCGCTTTACCATCAAGGCGGCAAGCTGAATGGAGGTTCACTATGGATAACGCAAAACTCAAAGACCGCATGAGCGGTAAGGTTCAAGATTTACAGAAGCCTGCCGGGGAACCCAACATCACCGTCACCTCTGCCGCTGATACAGCCCTGGCCCCGGTGAACTCCGGCTATCTGGCCCTGAACAACAACGCCCTGGACATCATCCGGGCCAACCTGAAGAGCCAACCGCTGACGTTGGATCTCTTTGACCTTGTGAAGTCCCCCTCCGGTGGCTCCACTGTGTTTGAGGTGCCTGGGTTGGCGGGGAACGAGGCCGCAATGGAGCTGACGGGCATTGTGCTGGATTATACCACGCCCCGGGCCTACTGGGATACCCCCGACCCGGTAGAGGGTACGCCGCCTGTCTGCATGAGCCAGAACAGCATCATCTCCCACGATGGGAAGTCCTGTGCTCTCTGTCCTTTCAACGACTTCGGTTCCAAGGATGGGGAAAGCGGTGCCAAAGCCTGTAAGGAATCCGTGCTCCTATTCCTGCTGCGGCCCAACAGCATCATCCCCCTGCTGGTCCGTGTTCCCGTGACCAGTAAGGGACGGTTCCTCAAATACTCCACCCGTCTGTTGAGCACCCTGACGCCGCTCTCCAGCGTGGTTACGAAAATCACCCTGGAGAAGTCCATTAGCAAGGGTGGCAAGCCCTACGCTCTGTTCAACTTCCAGACGATCAGCACTCTCAGCCCGGAGGAAGCTGCGCAGGCGAGAGCGTTCGGCCAGCAGTTCATGGAGATCGTGAACGCCGCTCAGATGGTGCCGGAGTTGGCGCAGGCCAGCTAAGATATACTATGATGGCCCGGTGTCCCTGCCTTGCGACGGGGATACTGGGTCATTTGCTTTTGGAGGAATCCCAATGAATTATAGTGAATTGAAGCAGATTTTCCAGGATTTGAAGCGCACCTCTCCCCGGGAAGATCTGATTGCACACATCATCTTCACAGGTGACAGCTTTAACAAGCCGTATCCGTTGTTGAGCCGCACCTACAGCGTCAGCAGCAACAACAATGGCTTTTGGACTGGCCTGATTAGCCGCTCCATCTTTGCCTATTGCCTGGACAAGACCTCCGATCAGGGTGTCCGGCTGGACTGGTACATGGCCGAGGAAGGGAACTCCGGCGGCTGGAAGGCGGAGGACTGCTATATCCTGAAACAGATGCGGGATGCGGCAGCTATCCCTGATGCTGTCCGGACGGAACAGGTTGATGGTACAGTCTGCTATTTCTTCAACGATACCTGTATCCGGGTCCGTGAATCCCACGAGGCAGGGAGAATCCGGTTAGAGCCTGTGGCTGGAGATCAAGTTGCTTGTGGTGAGTGGATGGATCTGCCTATCGACCGGGTGTATGGGTACTGTACTCTGTTGGAACGGCATCTGAACAAGATGGGCGGGTGAATATCTTGGTGAAGAAGAAAACCACAGCCAAGAGATTGGTTCCCAAGCTGTTTTGTGATCCTGGCGTTTGTGACTGCTGCCAGTACATCGGCGAGGGTGACTTCCTCTGTGATAAACACATGGAGATCGTAGTCTCTGACTGGGTGCCAACCGAATCATACTTGATGTGCCAGAAGCAGGGCAAAGTTGTTGAAGGTGGTGTAGATGGAAAAGAAACTTAAAATCTGGCGTGTCAGTTCGAGGACTCTTGGACAGGTCATAGAGCATCGTACCCCTTGTGGCCTTTTTCTGACAAAGGAGGGCCGGAAGTGGGTGGCGGTGGACAACACCACTGGGGACGCATGGACAGAGGAATTTCCCCGGAAGCGTCAGGCCATCCGTTGGCTGCGGGGAAAATTTGAAGTGGGCCTATGAAATACGTTGTTGCCCGTCCAGTAGGCGGTATCACCATCAACGGCAAACTGGAATTTCTGCTTGATGATGACGGAGAGGTTCGCATGTTCGACAGCCGAGAACAGGTGCGGTCATTCCTGACCGCTGCTGGCGTTGGGGCGGAAGAACTGCGGCACATGACTATCATGGAGAGTCGCGGCACTTGCCGCAAGTGTGGTAGCCCGTTATTCAAGAGCCTGTCGCCGGGGTACACGTTCCAGTGCTTCAACTGTGATGAGGACTTTTACAGCTTTGAGCAAAACACATGAAGGGGGTGTTGCTATGCGCGTTTTAGTAGTTGAACCGGAGCGCAGACCGGAAGTGAGAGACATTGACGATTCCTTGGAGGCCATGCAGGAGATCGTGGGTGGCCTGATCCAGCCCATCTACATGGATGATTCTGTCACTCTGGTCTGCAATGGCGAGGGTAGGTTGATGAATTTGCCTGCAAACCGTGGCCTGCGGGATAAGGATGGACAGATCTGCGACATCGTGGTGGGGACGTTCTTCCTGTGCGGTGCTCCGGCAGACAGCGATCACTTTACCAGTCTGACCCCGGAGCAGATTAAGCGGTATCGAAAGCAGTTCTACACTCCGGAAATGTTCTGGGGTATGGACGGTCATATCGTCTGCCTGCCATTGGAGGTGGATTGAGAGTATGAATCCTGATAATCCGTTCATTGGGAAATCTGTCGCTGTCACTGGCAAGCTGGAGAACTACACCCGCGACGGCATCAAGGCACGGCTGTTGGCGCTGGGAGCCAGACCCGTATCCAAAGTGAGCAACAGAACGGATTACCTGATCCTGGGAGTAAGGCCCGGCAATAAGCTGGTCAAGGCTCTGGCACTGGGAATTACAGTCCTGTCTGAGCAGGAATTTGAGACTATAAACAATTAGCAGAAGCAGCGGGGCAGACAACTGCTCCGCTGTTTCTTTGCAGGAGGTCAACCGGATATGAGAGACATATCGGAGAAACGAGCCATCGAGTTGAAATGGCGTGATGTCTGTGACATCGCATCCGATGAGATCAAGGACATCCTCGGGCTGCGTATTCCCTGCGGGGCTGACGTGACGGGGACCGAGTTCTGGGCTTTGACGTTTGAGGATCGCTGCCTTCCTCTCCCCAAACTCTGCCAGCTTTTACAGGCCATACAGGCCACGCCTGACGATTGGGAGGATGCCCTGCCAGACGAGGGAGGGACCGATGTTAATGCTCTCGGCATGGTCCAGGCTGAGAAGCTGATCGGTCGCAATCTGAAAATCAGTTGGAAGCACCGTTTGATTACTGCGGATAGCCTGTGGCTGGTGGGCGTGACAGCAGCCAATCATTAGTTTGCGAGGAGGCAGGATATGAAAGTCCAAGCATACATTCACAGTCTGAAAGATCGTGAGCATGACCGTAATGTGTTGGGTGAAGCAGAAATTATCCGTAAAATTGGCGATAATTTGTATCTGGCCAAGGTCAACGGCATCCGTTGTACAGCGATTTTCAATCCGTTCGTCAGCAGATACTTTGTCGATGATGTGTACGGAATCGTAGATGCCCGCAAGTACACTGGTTGAAAAGTATTGGAAGGAGTGACGATGATTTGCAGAGATTCAATATCAACTGGACCGCAAAAGCCCTGGTAAATCAGATGGAAAAGGGTAAGGTGAACTACGACAACGCCGTGCAGCGCAACCTTGTGTGGGACGCAGAGAAAAAGTCCCTCCTGATCCATAGCATGATCTACGGCTACGCGATCCCCGCCATGTACTTTACCCGTGACGAGAGCGGCGTATATGACAGCCTGGACGGAAAGCAGCGGTCCAATACCATCAGCGAATATCTCCACGATGAGTTCGCGTTGTCCGCCGACACCCCTGCTGTTGTGGATGAAAACGGGGGTATAGAGGACATCAGCGGGCTATATTTCTCACAGCTGCCGGAGTGGGCGAGGGACCGGATCAAAGACTACAATCTCACGATCTACTACTACGAGGGAATGGCGGAAACGGAGATCAGGGAGTTCTTCCGCAGGCTGAACAATGGCAAGCCCTTGAGCGCCATTGAGCTGACCCGTGCCAATGTCCCCAGCCTGACGACCTTCCAGCAGCTTGCCA